>JAUVJO010000040.1 GCA_030592345.1 Deltaproteobacteria bacterium | reverse complement strand
TCATGAGCATCAAGAGCAAGGCGCGAAGGCGCGGAATAGCTGGCTATTGCAAGCCTGAGCAACGCGGCTATTGATGTTCATGGCCTGCGAAAAAGTGTCATTTGTGGCCTTTCGAGGTATAACTTTCTTCAAGAAAAATACGAGCTTCAGAATTCATGTATAGACTTTCACATATTATATTTCACAAGGCCAGAGAGAGGAGGCTGTATTGCAATACGCCGACGACTGATAACGCTGTGATATTTAATATGTGAAAGTCTATAGCAACTTCGCCTTGCCCCCGCCATATGCTCCCATATCGTTTCTTGATCCATCAGGATCATAGTAAATCGGATTTGGATTTCCGGCATCTATGCAGGGTGAGTCCGGCTTCAAGCGAAAATCACCATTCTCTGGGTCCATAAATAGAGGAGCACCGGAGATATTTCCGTTTACTCCAGCAAAATCACCGTCGCCTATGTCTGAATGATCGGGTCTGGAAGCAGGACTAAACCATCCGGAGTTCAGGTCATCCCCATTATCCCATAGAATCGTATTTATTATCCTCACGGAGCCTCCTTTGAAAAATATCCCCCCACCGTAGACAGCCACATTTCCAGCAATAGTATCATTGATGATTGTACACGACGATCGGTCGCACGAGATGCCACCACCGGATCTGGCCTTGTTTTTCCATATGACATTATTGGTAATACGAGGAGAACCCTTCCAGCAAAAAATCCCGCCACCTGCATTAGATGCTTCATTTTCTACGATTCTATTGTTAACTATAGTGGGGTAGGCCTTATAAGAAAAGATTCCACCTCCACTCTTGACGGCATTGTTTTTCGATATTTCATTATCAATTATGGCAGGTAAAGATGAGGGAGAACAATAGATGCCTCCGCCGAACACTGCCTTGTTTCCGGTAATTATATTATTAACTATGGCAGGTGAAGATGAGGGAGAACAATAGATGCCTCCGCCGTTAAGGGTGGAGGTGTCTGTGTCATTGTCACTAGTGCTGGTAATCGTAAACCCATCGATGGCAGAGCGAGAATCCTTCACAAAGCTAATCACAGGGGAACCTCCTCTTCCCTCAATGGTTGTTTTTTGGGGACCGTGTGCACTTTTCAAGGTTATAGCTTTCTTTGCAATAGTAATGTTTCCATAGTATAATTTGTACATTCCGGAGGCCACTATAATGGTGTCTCCAGGGCTAGAGGCAGAGATAGCTTTTTGAATCGTCAAATGATCACCGGGGACTTGTAGAGTCTTGGCAAAGGCATTCGTTGCGAACATCAAGGAAAGTATGATAAATGATAATATTGCCCCCGCCTTTTCAGCTCTCATTTTTCCCAGCCAATAAAATCTATGCCTGCTGTGAGGTTATTGTATACATGGTTGCGCCTCAAGGTAGCAGAAGGAACATTCAGCAGCCTCATCCCTGCTGTCAAATTGCCGGATATTTCGTTATCCTCAATGATCGCTTCATCCACATTAAAGAAGGCAATGCCTGCTTTTGAGTTATCAAAGATAGTATTGTGCGTTATTTTAGCTTCGTCTAACTTCGACAGTCTCATTCCAGCCTTCAAATTGCCATAGATCTTGTTATTTTCAATGACTACCTTGATGTTGGTTTTTGCACCGCCCAGGGCCCTTAGACCAATTCCTGCCCTCCTGTTATCATAAAGGGTATTGTTCCGGATTATCAATGGCTGGTCATTGGAGTCCAGATTTATGCCACCTATCCCGGCACCATTCCTGAAGCACACATTATTCTCTATGACAGGTCTGGCATATTCTCTTATCCCAATACCCGGTGCATCTTTATCTTTGTCGGTGGCATTAGGAAACTGATTATCAAAGATCTCATTATCCGCGATCAAGGCCGCAGAATTGGGGCCATTGGCTAAGCCGGGGCCGTAGTTGTCATAGCTGACATTGTTTCGAATAATGGGCCTGGCTACGGTTTCAAAGGGTGGCCCCATACCTATTCCCAGGCCCGTAGATAATATTCCACCCCAACTACGATTCTTGGCCACGATGTTATTGACCACTTCAGGGGAACAGCCTCTAATTTCGACCAGGAACAGATTCAGTCCCGTGCGATATTTGGGCATATTAATAATGGTAAATCCATCAAGTTTCATGGGGGCAGTCGTATCTTTCGGAAAGCTTACCAGGTATCCGGGCGTCTTGATCCCTGTTCCGTCAATGATGGTCCTAACGGTCCTTCTCAGCACCTGCTTATTTCCTGGGCCATCCACCAGGTTATTGCCATCAGTGCCCGCATAGCTGACCAGGTTTATCCCTTCCTTCATTTCGACACGCTCGTTATATGTGCCTGGTTTCACGTACACAGTATCCCCAAAACTCGCTGAGTCAATGGCTTCTTCGATAGTGGTGTAATCATCTGGCACGAAAATGTCTTCGGCCATGGCCCCCTGGGTGACCATGACTGTCAGGATGACATAGACAAAGGCGACTGTTTGGCGCATCATTAAGTGATTTTCCCAGCAGCTAAGCATTTACCTTTTTTAACATAATTCAAGAATCGCGGCAAATGGATTTTGGTTAGCATGACCTTGTTGCCCAATCTCTCGCTCCATTTATGCACCTTGTCTCAACCCTTGACAAAGGCATTCTGACCTAGTATTCGTATATCCAAATGAGCTGCTGAAGCAGCTCGCTGTACGGGTAGAAGCCTCAATAATATCAGCATTAATGCATTCGCAAGAAGTCCTATTTTACCTCCTTAGTGCGTAACTTCTCAATAAGGCGGGGCATTCCGACAACTTCCCCTTTTGAAAAAGGGGGATTGAGGGGGATTTTCTCCAAAGCAGCCCTGACTTATTGAGAAGTTACCTTAGTGCATCGTAACATATTGATTTGATTCAATTCGGAGGTGGAAATTTTGACTTTTTGCGGGACCGTCAAATATTAGGCTTCTAAAATACTGCCATGAAGGCACATGATCATCAGAAGATGACTGGTCTAGTGGCTTTTTTTGTTTATGGGCCTGTTGTTTGGGCAACTGCCTGTAACATACCGAGAAAGGGGACTTTTCAAGCATGCATATCTCAGAAGGGGTATTGTCCCCAAGCGTACTCATAGCAGGTGCGGCGTTTGCGGCAGCAGGCGTTGCTATTGGCCTGAAGGGCATTGATCATAAAGAGATTCCATCAATGGGCATACTCTCAGCCACTTTTTTCGTGGGCTCTCTGGTTCATGTGCCCATTGGCCCTTCTTCAGTACACCTAATTCTTAACGGTCTACTGGGTCTCATGCTTGGCTGGAAGGCATTTCCCGCTATTTTGGTTGGTCTGGCACTCCAGGCCCTGCTGTTCCAGTTTGGGGGTATTACATCACTTGGTGTAAACACCCTGAATATGGCACTTCCTGCGGTCATTTGTTACTATTTGTTTGGATGGGGTGTGAGGGTCGGCACCAGCCAGCTCGTATTTACTTTGACGGCCTTTGCGTGCGGTTCTTGTGCCGTCTTGCTCAGCGGTGTTATGGTAGGGTTTTCCCTGTATCTGACGGGTGAGGCATTCTTGCCCGCGGCCAAACTGGTGGTTGCAGCGCATTTTCCTGTCATGCTCATTGAGGGAGTTTTGACGGCTGCTTGTGCCCTCTTTCTCAGGAGGGTAAAGCCGGAATTATTGGAGGGACGATATGCCCAGTACGGCTAATTGAACGTCCTGGCGTGACCGACGGTAGCCGCGGAATTGTTTATCCGTAACTGTAGCATTGTGGCCTGTTTTTTGCGAATCCCTTTTTGCACACAGGGCAAGCTCAGCCGAGGAAAGAGGGGCAAGAGTTCCGTGCTGGTCGTTTCCGATAAGCAAGGAACCATTTTCGGCCTTATGGGTTTTGCACTCTATTTTTTTAACGCGTGGAAAAAGGAAATAGCAGAGACCGGTGCTTGAGGAAGAATTTGTCAGCAATGGATGTTTGATTCACCGTCTTGATCCTCGTGTCAAGATCGTTGTGGTGTTCCTTTTCTCCGTTTTTGTTGCCGTCTCGAACCGATTCGTGATCATGCTGGCGGCCTTGGCTTTAGGCCTCTCTATCGTGTTGCTGTCCAGGTTGCCCATAAAGCAGCTTGTCCGTCGTCTTGTCCCTGCCAATATGTTCATCCTTTTTCTTTGGCTCTTTCTCCCGTTCACATTCGTAGGTGAGCCCCTCTTTTCAGCAGGTCCGCTGGTGGCCACCCATGAAGGGGTGTTATGTGCTGCGCAGATCAGCATTAAATCAAACGCGATTATGGTCATGTTGATTGCTCTTGTTACCTCAACCCCTATCTTAACCTTGGGGCATGCAATGCATGAACTGAGAGTTCCGAAAAAGATCGTCCACCTCTTTTTCTTCACCTACCGTTACATTCATGTCATACACAGGGAGTATCTCCGGCTGGTGAGTGCCATGAAGGTTCGAGGTTTCCGCCCTGGAACCAACATGCACACGTATAAGACTTACGCTTACCTGGTGGGGATGCTTCTTGTCAGGAGTTCGGACAGGGCGGAAAGGGTCTTAAATGCCATGCTATGCCGGGGCTTCAGAGGAAATCTTTATAGCCTTAGTGCTTTTTCTCTGAAGCCACACGATGTCATCTCTCTTGTTTTGATGTTGGCTTTGATCCTGGCATTGGGGGTGCTGGAATGGACAAAAATGGCCTGATTATTGATCTCGAGGATATTTGTTTTGGTTATCCGGGTCGTCCCCGGGTACTTGACAAGCTGAGCCTGTTATTTTTCGAGGGAGAGCGGATGGGCCTGATGGGATCCAATGGAAGCGGTAAAACTACCATGTTTCATATAATAATGGGGCTTCTGAAACCCTCGGCTGGCAGGATCGAGGTCTTTGGCAGACCTGTCAAGAAAGAAAAAGACTTCAGGGATGTGCGCAAAAGAATCGGCCTCCTTTTTCAGGATGCTGACGACCAGTTGTTTTGCCCTACGGTCCTGGAGGATGTTGCCTTTGGTCCGTTGAATCTGGGCAAGTCACAAGACGAAGCGAAGGCTATTGCCGGGAGAACATTGGAGTCATTAGGGTTGGCCGGATTTCAGGACAGGATCACCCATAAACTTTCCGGCGGAGAAAAAAAACTTGTCTCCCTTGCCACGGTCCTGGCCATGGAACCGGAGGTGTTACTCCTTGATGAACCAACCACAGGCCTGGATGACGCAACGGAAAAGAGGCTGGTTGAGATTTTGAGAGGTCTTGATATTTCATACATCCTTGTTTCCCACGACATGGAGTTCCTGAGGGAGGCAACCACCGGAATCACTTGCATGAGCAACGGAACGATTGTTCTTGACGATGAACGCATTCCACACACCCACATTCATGTCCACGAGTATGGCAGATACGTCCATGACCATGGCCGGAAGTGGCCAGCCTAGAAACTTGGTTCGCTCAGCCTTTTTTATCTTTATATCGGAATTCCAGTCAATTACGGCACTTGTTGACAAGAAAAAGCGGCTATGTTATATTAACAAATAGTAGGCGTTCACATTGGTTCAGAGTTTCCCGCTGAAAGCGGGATTAGGGGTTACCTTTCTTTCGTTTGCCTTGCTCGCAGGATGGTTCAGATTTCGGTGAGCACTGAACCATTGAACCCGTGAACGGTTACAACATATCGTAATCCAGTCACAACGCCTGTCCCTTACCCCATAGGACGTGGCCATGTCGCCAGCAAATGGCCTCAGATCGACTTTCCAAACCATAGTGTCAGTTTATCGGGGTGTCTATTACACGTGTTATCGAGGGGATTCCGTTCTCTCATAGGGGTGAAGAGTCCATGAAACGCAGGATTAGATATTTGTGGACACCAAGCATATTTGCAATGCTTTTTCTACTCTCCTTAGTGTTTTTCGTTGTCAAGGCATCTTCAGGTCCGCCACCCCGGGTTTTTATTCTGCACAGTTACGAGTGTGGGCATGTCTGCGGACAACCGCAGCACAACGGGGTTGTCGCGGCGCTGAAAAAGGCCGGGTTTTGCAAAAAAGAGAACGTGAAAATCGAGCAGTATTTTATGGATACCAAACGAAAGAATAACACCCCGGAACTCATCGCAGAGCAGTCTCGCATAGCCTTGGACAAGATTCGCTCTTTTTGCCCACAGGTTCTTGTTACGTTAGATGACAATGCCTTTGGGGCAGTTGTCTCAGATCTGGTAGATACACCGGTTTCTATCGTCTTTTCGGGAATGAACGGCCAGCCTGAGGATTACAACCAAACAAAACCTTGCATAGATTCCAGATCACGTCCAGGTCATAATATTACCGGTATCTATGAAAAGCTCCACATTGTCGATGCCATCCGAGTCCATTCCAGGCTTTTTCCGGGTTTGGGAAAAATCAGGATATTTGTGGATCCGTCCCCGACCGGCCAGGCGATCTCCAGGCAGATTCGCCTTGAGATCAAACGTGAACCGATTCCCTGTGCCTGGGATATGAAAACAACCAGGAGCTGGAAGGAGTATCAGGCAGGGATTCTTTCGGCGAACAGGGATTCCGATGTAGGCGCCATTTATCCTGCTGCCCTCCTGCTCAAGGATCGTGCAGGGAAAACCTATACAGCGCCGGAAATCTTCGCCTGGACCATTTTAAACTCAAAGAAACCTGAAATCGCTTTGAATTATGCATTCACCCGCATGGGCTTGTTCGGAGGAGCAGCCGTAAATTTTTACTCCATGGGTTACCAGGCTGGCCAAATGGTGGCCAAGATTCTCCTGGGTAAAGATCCGGGGGACATACCCATAGAGGATGCCCAGAGATATGCCCTGGTATTCAATTTAGAAAGGGCTAATCAACTCGGTATTGAAATCCCTTTGGATATTCTCATGGCAGCGGACGAAGTGGTTTTAAAGGCCCCGTAGATGAGGGGGACCAAGTTGGCTTCACGGAAAAGATTCTCCAGATTTCTTACCTGGACTCTCGTGCTGTTAGAGGGGGTATCGCTCACCCTGGTGGTGGGAATCCTGTACGGAATCCTCAGCAGGAGCATGACTCAGGAGTTTTACCAGAAGCTCCGAGTGCAGGAAGCAGAAGTGAACATGGCTCTTCACGATCGCTTGAACCTGTTGGAAACACAGCTTCGGGACATGAGCTTGAACAACACGGTTCGGGTAAGCCTGATGCTTGGAGTGAAAAGCCAGCTCCTGGAAATCCTCGAAGGTCAGTATCCCTCCTCCAACGGCAGTCTCTTTTTGGTACAAGAAGAGGAAGGCTCAGCGTTTATCCCGGCATTGCCGGAGGGTTTGAGTGCCCTGGAACCACATTTGCGAAAACTTCAACATGAAAAGGATCTGCAAAAAATCGAATTTCAAGACTTCGGAGATGGTCAGATCCTCTCACTTTTTTCGCTTCCCATCAAAAGGAGGGTCGATCGTCTGGGCACGGCCTATCTTTTGTACGACATATCGCAGGACACGCGTTTCTGGGAACGCTTCAGCATGAACGACGACAAAAAGTTGTTCCTTCAGAAATCAGGGCACCTGGTGGATCTGCGCACAGGCCAGAGCTTACCATTACCAACAGGAACCCAGGATCTCACGGCCAAAGGACTTGACCTCCCCGGGGTAGATTTATTTCCTGACGAGAGTCTCATCACACTGAAAAACTTTCCTCAACTTCTCTACGCGACTTCCTCCGTGTCCCTTCAGGAAAAGAAATCATCTCTGATCTTCATGCTTGTCCTCCTCTGTGTTGCGGTTTTTCTCCTAACCCTTTTGGCCTCCTGTTTGATCGCCCGGAAGATGAGTGAACCTCTTGAGAGTATGGCAGATCAGGCATTGGAAATCGCCAGGGAACCTTCAGGGCTCTTCTTGCGTGAGGAAGAAATCAGGTATACCGAGTTCCACAAGCTGGCTCAGGCGTTCAACAAAGTCCTGGTAAGTCTTCTGGATACCCAGGGGAAATTGAAAAAGAGGGCAGGGGAGCTTGATGCATCGGAGAAGAGATACAGATGCCTGGTGCAGACCAGCCCCACCGGGATCCTTTCCACGGACATGCAATGGAAGATAGACTTTGCCAATCGGACCCTGGAAGAGATCACGGGTTACACCCAAGCGGATCTTAGCTCCATGGAGCTCTGGGATATGGTCCCGGCGGAAGAGCGGGACAGGAAACGCCAAACAGGAGAGAACCATTTGAGGCGGCCCACGCAGGAAATGTGGGAGGCCTGCTGGGTTCGTAAAGATGGTCAGCCCATTTGGGTGGGGCTCCAGGCTACACCAATCGAGACAAAGGCAGGGGAACCGGCAATCCTCGTAAATGTGATGGATATCACCGAGCAAAAGCGGGCCGAGGAGGAAAAAAAGGAGCTCGAAGCCCAGCTCCAACAGGCCAGGAAAATGGAGGCCATCGGAACCCTGGCTGGTGGTATTGCGCACGAGTTTAACAACTTCCTCTTCCCGATAATCGGATATGTCGATATGGCCATTTGCCATTTGCCTGAAGACAGCATAGTGTGCAGGAATCTTAAGGAAGTGCTCAAGGCGGCAAACCGCGCTAAGGAAATGGTTCAGCAGATTCTCGCCTTTAGCCGTCGGAGTGAACCCGAACGCAAACCGATGAAGATTCAACCCGTTATAAAGGAAACGCTCAGGATGCTGAGGGTGTTGTTACCATCGACTATTGAGATCAATCAGAATATAGACAAGGAGTGCGGGACCGTTCTGGCCGACCAGAGCCAAATTTACCAGATGATCATGAACCTCGGCACAAATGCCTATCATGCCATGAGCGATAAAGGTGGAGTACTGGGAGTGACCATGACAGAGGTGAATATTGATTCAGGGGATTTCACCTCCAACCTGGCCATAAGCCCTGGAGCATACCTGAAATTGACGGTGAGCGATACGGGCCACGGCATGGACCGCACGGTCATGGAACGAATCTTTGACCCCTATTTTACCACCAAGAGACCGGGTGAGGGCACCGGGATGGGTCTTTCCGTGGTACACGGAATTGTACGGGGCCATGGTGGACATGTCACTGTTTACAGCGAGCCAGGTAAGGGAACCACATTTTGCATCTATCTGCCCCGGATCGATACGGTTATTGTGACACCTGAAACAGTATTGGCCGGACCGATCCCAAAGGGTAAAGAACGTATTCTGCTCGTGGATGATGAAGAGCAGATAATTCTCAGTGCGCGACAGATGTTAGAGGACCTTGGCTATGATGTCACGTCGCGCACCAATAGCGTGGAGGCACTGGAGTTGTTCGTCAGGCAACCGGATAAGTTTGATCTCGTTATGACCGATCAGGCCATGCCGAATATGACAGGTGCGGAATTGGCTAAAAGGCTCATAGGTATCAGGCCGGAGACTCCGATTATCCTTTTCACGGGATTTAGCGAGGTGATATCAGAAGACAAGGCCCGGGCGATTGGCATACGGGAGTATGTCATGAAGCCCGTTGTGATGCGTGACCTTGCCGAGACCATCCGCAAGGCACTGGACAAGAACAGGGGTTGAAAAATTTGTAGGCGTTCACAGGTTCAGAGGTTCAGGGTTTACGAAGAATCTAAACTCTTGATTCGTTGTTTCATCCCGCCGTATGTCTGGCGGACAAGTCTATAAGCAAGTTCAACGAAAAAAAGGTGACCCTGAACGGTGAACCCTGAACCTGTGAACGCCTACAAAAATAGCAACAGTTTCACGGGCAAGGCTCTATTCCAAATCTGTGCCCGGTGGCTACCCGGGCAGGCTTTACAAGGGGAACACCTTTTATCTTAGCAACAACCTTCCTGAATTTACTGACGAAATATATTTCATCCATTAGTATTCCCAGGAAAAATACAATACAAGCCCAGAAGGCAATATAAAGTATATCAGCCTGGAGAGAAATACAGGTGATCCACAGGAAGATATTAGGTGTGGAGTGAGTGATATATATGTCAGTTGCGTACGGGGCTTTTTTATTTGTAGATTTGCTCGCAGAATAAGCAAAAGCTTTGATTAGCATAAACACCGAAAACACCATCAGCCCTTGTGTGAGAAAGAGGGTTGAATCTCCTGGTTTCGGCAACAACAGCCCAAACAGGTTGCTCGGTGTGAAGCGGTACGTACTAAAAAAAGAGAATAGGATTATGGAAAAAACACCGAGCCACTTCCAATGCTCTGTAAATTTGCCACTTTCAACCGGTTTTCTTATCCGGATAGATTGAGCTATATATGCTGGCACAAGCATGGAAAAAACCAGGATAGTAAGAAAGGGCAGCAATGAGGTACAGAATGAAATGTCACTAAAGAACAAAAGCCCGACGATACACAATGCGGCCAGGAAAGATAGCAAGAACGTTATTTCAATAGCCAGGTACAGACTTCCCCCCCAAAGCAGAGAAAACGCGGGTGCTGTAAGTGCCGGTGGCATGAGAAGCAATATGATCAAGCTTGATATTACATGGTCTTTGAACAGGAGAAACAGACCTCCAGCTAAGGCAAACTTGAAGTACCAGGGAACCAGTAACGATTTTTTCAGTTTGAAAGACTTCCTGATGCACTTGGTGTTCAGGCCAAGCGCTACAAAGAATGTGCTAATACCAAGAAGTACGCTCGTTATTATCAAAAAGGCAAGGCTATTAAATGGGAGACCAATTGTGGTTTTTGCCATGATTCCTAAAATGGCAGCCGCAATCATTATGCAGGGAGCATGATACGTAAGACGATCTGAAAACTCTTTGAAGAGCTTTGATTCAGCCCTTACATAACTCACCAATTCCTTTTCGCTCATTGGCTTGGCATTTGGGAGACGAAAGTCAAAGTAGTCTTCCACTTTAATACCCGAAAAAATCAGGGCGAACATTTCTATGATATATTTATGGCACACAACCAGAATCGATTTTCCTGACTTAGTCCGGGGGAGCAAGACTTCGAAGTAGTACTTATGAACCCTTTCATACATCTCCTCGAACGTTTCTCCGGACTCGGGGAATTCAAGTGGAGAATGGAGTTTTTTCTCATAGGCCCTATAACCCGAAGATTTCTTAAGTAGATTCTTATTCAATCCTGCAAATATTCCAAAGTCTCTTTCTGCTATTTCCGGGGCCTCGATAAAGGGGATGCTTTGCTGTTCTGATTGTCTTAACGCAATTAAGGCTGTGGCTTTTGTTCGAGCAAGATTGGAAGTATGAACCTCATCAAACCTAAGGGCCTTTTTTAATATTATTGCCCCCGCTTCTTTTGCTTGCACCCGCCCAAGATCTGAGAGTGGGACGTCTAAAACTCCGGAAAGATAGTTTTGCTCGTTTGCAATTGTTTCTCCGTGCCTAAGAAAATACATTACGCCATCCATTAGACCACATCCTTTGTAATAACGTGCTCTTTGTGTAAGACGTCCTCACGAAGGGCCAAGTTACCATTTTATAAGTCTATCATAAATGATATGCATGTGCAATAAGAAATGACCAATGAAAAAAGCGTCTATATAGACAAGCAGTCCTTTACGCCAATACTGAATCACAGTTTTCGGCATAGGCTGAATCGAGGCCAGAACTTTAAATCTTTTCCTTTAGGGCTCGGCGAAAAATAATTTTACAAAATTGGCGCTTGTCTCTTTTCCCCTCTTGGTTCATGAATGGCCTCTGTTATATCAGCAAAAATCGTGCCAGGCTGTAGCCGGCCTGAAGAAAAGATGGGGTAGGCACCTTTCAGTTTTCCTTGGCCGATAAAGTCATTTCTACTATCGTCCTTTCGCTTCAATAAAGATATTGTTTATTTTGGCATCTTTCATTTTTCAGTATACACTTCCCCAGAAGGAAAGATAAAAAGCTTACGCCTAAACTACTTAGACTGCAAGCTTTTGGAGTTAATCCCTGGCCCAGACCGGGGTTGCTAGCTTGATACATAGCGACAAACCACGCGCCAGGGCGGGCCGTAAGGATTTTATCCCAAGAAAAGTGTAAACTACTTTTTAGCTTGAGTGAAGGATGTCCTTATTTCCATGCCTGGGAGGCTGTCCGAGAATGAGATAATTTTTTTCAAGATCAAGGAAGGCGAAAATTATAACCACCCCAGTACGATCTGCCAGACCTGCGGGGCAGGCAGGAATACATTGGAGTATTTCGAGTCCCGCCAAGGCGGGATGAGCCTGACGCAGAGATTGTGGAACATAGCCATTCTCGGACAGCCTCCTATAGACTTACACATATTAAATTTCACAAGGCTAGAGGGAGGAGGCTGTATTGTAATACGCCGACGACCGATAACGCGGTGAAATTTTATACGTGTAAGTCTATAGCATCATCGCATGCCTTGATACCAAAACCTGTTGAGTTTGCGGCAATAATGATTGAGTGAGAAAAAAAGTTTTTTCGTATAGATGTTTTTCAATCCAAGCACGGGGGGAGACATGAATCTGTTTAAAAGGTTAGTGATAATTATGTATCTTTGTGTTTTTCTCTTAATTGGCGGGATGTTAATAAGAATCTCCCTGCACCTTTTTCCCCACGAGAATATCACAGAATATTTGAATTATGCGGCTGCCAATCCTAACATAAAGTGGGGGATTGGTATCGCGGGAGCTTTAATTGTGCTTATAGGGATCGTGTTCACAAAGACAAACCTTGGGAACATAAAAGGGCAAAAGGCTGTTGCTTTCAAGAATCCCGACGGGCAGGTCATGGTTTCGGTCAATGCAATAGAAGATTACTTAAGGTCGATTGTCAAAGGGATGCCTCAGATCAAAGATGTAAGATTGACTGTCACGGCAAGCGAAGGTGGGCTTAGTGTGACAATCAGAGCAACATTGCTTTCAGATCAAAGGATTCCTGAGGTGACACAGGAAATACAGTCGAAAATAAAAGCCAGGCTGTCGGAGTTGTTGGGTATTAAAGGGACAATAAATGTAAGGATATATGTATCTGATCTGATAATTCCTAAGAAACCAGAGATAGTATCTGACCAACAACCTAACAGCCTGAAAGCGTAGTATAATTAAATTTCTCGGAATTTCTACAACCAATTGAAATTATAGTTATTTATTGGCTGTGTTGCAAAGTCAATCCGGAATACTGGAATGTTGGAATGCTGGAATAATGCGAAAAACAGAAATAAGAACGAACACCTTTTGAACCCAATATTCCAACATTCCAACATTCCAATTGGGGCGAACACCCTAAGATTGTTGTAGGCGTTCACAGGTGTTCAGAGTTCACCTTGTTAAATTTGGCGCAGGGTTGCGCTCTCCGAGGCGTAGGCTCGTGCCTCTACGAGCCAGAGGCCTGATGGCTTGAAAATATTACACTTCGTGTCCCGAAGGGAACCCTGTTTAGTGTCCGTCCGAAAATGAGATATTTTTTGCAAGGTCAAGAAAGGCGATCCCGCTTGTAGCGGGATTAACCACAGGAATACATTGAGTATTTCGAGTCCCGCAAGGCGGGATGCGTCTGACGCAGAGATTGAGGAAAATAGCCATTTTTGGACAGACACTATTTAACAGGGTGAACCGTTCAGGCCCCCCTTTCTTTCGTTAGCCTTGCTCGTAGGACGGTTCAGATTTTGGTGAACCATGAACCCATGAACCCATGAACAATTGAACCCGTGAACGGTTACAGTTCGTTCGTGCTGAAAGTCTATAGCCAAAAAGATTCGGTTCGGGTATTGGATTGGATGCCAGAATATTGAGGTGGGATAACATGACACAGGACAGAGTGTATACCGAGGTGCCAGTCAAGGGACAACAATTAAGAAATAAGAAGTTCGACGTTTTTAGGGAGTTGTTTTCGTTAAGGATTATGGCAGGAATTGCCATTGGTGTGATTGCCCTTTGGGGTTTTTTGAGCGTACCGGGCCTTTTTGAACAACCGGACAAGGCACACGTGGCCGCGACTGAAAAGGGGGAGCCAATTTATAGTGTCGAGCGGGCCGGTGACAGCACACATCACTACGGTGTTGATCCGTTGTCTTTTTATGCGCATGCTTCTTCACATGAT
>JAUVJO010000113.1 GCA_030592345.1 Deltaproteobacteria bacterium | reverse complement strand
TGCTCCCTGCCCCCTGCTCCCTGCTCCCTGCTCTTTGCACAGCATGTTGGGCGGCCATGCGTATGGCGGCTACCAGGCTTGCGGGGTTTGCTTTGCCCGCACCTGAAATATCATAGGCCGTGCCATGATCAACGGATGTCCGCACGATGGGAAGCCCCAGTGTTGTGTTCACGCCATCGGAAAAATGGATCATCTTGAAGGGTATAAGGCCCTGGTCATGATACATGGCAATCACGGCATCCCACCGGCCCTTCAGTGCCCAATAAAACAGGCTGTCTGCAGGATAAGGGCCGGACACATTTAGGCAGGCATGGGCAGCCTGGCGCACCGCAGGGGAGATGATACGGACTTCTTCATCTCCGAACAAGCCATTTTCCCCTGCGTGCGGGTTTAGGGCGGCCACCACGAGCCTCGGCTTTTGTATGCCGAACGATTTCCTGAGGGACTCTTCTGTAATACGGATAGTCTTAAGGATCCCATCGATTGTAATATTATCAGACACCCGGGACAAAGGCAGGTGAATGGTTACCAGAGCAACCCTAAGCTCAGGCCCCGCGAGCATCATGACGCAGTCAGGGGTCTTTGTCTGTTCGGCCAGCAGTTCGGTGTGCCCGTCAAAATCAAACCCGGCTGCATGCATGGCCATTTTGTTAATGGGGCACGTTGCCAGACCTTGAACACGGCCCTGCATGGCCCAGTCCACTCCTTGAGTAACATATTTCACCATGGCACGGCCGGTTTCTTTGGTGGGACGGCCTGGTTGAAGCTCGTTGTAATTCAAATCAGAAAGACCCGCGACATCTATGCTGCCAGATCGATAATTCCCATCCTCCGGACCTTCAACTTGTCGTATGATCAAGCCCGTTTTTAGCCACTGGTTCGTCCGAGCCATGACGGTGACGTCACCAATGACAAGAGGGCGACACGTATCATATAGGGATGCTTGGGAAAGGCCCTTTAAGATAATCTCGGGCCCGATCCCGACCGGATCTCCCATGGTGATCCCTATGATAGGATGGTTGGTCATGATGGCTACCTGTGTGCCGTTATAAAGAAGGCGCTCTCTGAGATACCACAGCGAATTTCCGTAACCGTTCACGGGTTCAAAGGTTCATTGGATCAGTTCAAAAAATAGAGGTCAGAGGTCTGAGGTCTGACTTCTGATCTCTGATCTCTGATCTCTGATCTCTGATCTCTGACTTCCGATCTCTGATCTCTGACTTCCGATCTCTGAACCCTGAACCCTGAACCTGTGAACGCTTACAAATTTTCTATAGCACCAAAAATTCAAACAGCCAAGGCTTCCTACTGTTGGCCCATGGCGTCTGTGCTAGCTTGAGCCCTCCTTTAACCAAGTTATAGACTTTCACATATTAAATTTCATCACAGCGTTATCGGTCGTCGGCGTATTACAATACAGCCTCCTCCCTTTGGCCTTGTGAAATTTAATATGTGAAAGTCTATAGCAGCGTTGCGCGTGTAATCATCCTGGCAAGACTTTTTTATTTTCGTAAAAACAAAGCCTTACGGCGACATGTCATTTTTCCGTGCATTTTTCAGAAAATGGTAGAAAACTCAAGAAAAAGGGAGATTTTTGAAATCAAGATAGTTTTGAACATCCGCCGCAAAATGCGCAAGCACTTTTAAATACTCGGAGTTAAGGGCGCTGCCAGGAAGGTGTGAATAATGGAGGCTTTGGGGTTGTCACTGTTTTTATTATTGCAATACAAAATAGTTAGCCTGTGTTGAAAACTATTTCACGAAGTAATCAAGACCAGCTTCTTTCCGGTTTGACAATGGATTGTCGATGTTTTAAGAGCAGATACTTTATCTGAAGATGCAGAACCGCCAAGGCTGCTATCAACCTCTCTCATCAGAATCATACATTTTAGCGTTTTCTTGAGAACTGTATTTCTGATCCATGGAATTAACAAAGAGTCTTCCTTTACGATTCGGCAATCCTTTTGCCCGCATCGGGTATGGTGATTGGATGTCCCCTTTTGTATAACAGAGAAAACGAGTGATTCAAATCGTTGTGAATCCGTGAGGTAAAACAGTGCAAGTTGTCTGGAGCGAAGCCAAAACCCGTATTCACCAGAACATGCCCCACCACAGCTTTATGCTTTGGGTGGAACCGTTGGAGTATCTTACGCGTCGAGATGACGAGATCGTCTTGGGTTGCCCGACTAGTTTTTTTAAGAACTGGGTCACACGTCACTATCTCAGCTTGATTGAACGAGAGTTGGAGACAGTGTGTGGAAAACCGTGCCCGGTCACCCTCAAGCTCTCTGATAACCACAACGGGAACGGACATTATGCGCCGGAATACGAACAACCCGTTCTTCCCCATATCACAGACCGACAGCACATACTTTCCGCATTTCATAAGGATTTTACCTTTGATCAATTCGTTGTCGGGACAGGCAATGATTTTGCCTACAATGCCTCCTTGTCACTGGCCTGTGCAGAAAACGTTTGCCACAACCAGCTTTTCTTGCTCTCGAACATTGGCCTTGGCAAAAGCCACCTTTCCCAGGCGGTGGGAAATCACATATTATTAAAGAATCCGACGATTAGGGTTTGCTATATTACGGCAGAGGAGTTCACCAATGCCATGGTCCATGCACTTCGCCACGACAAGATCGAAGAATTCAAGGAGAAATATCGGAGGCATTGCGATGTTCTGCTGTTGGAAGATGTGGAGTTTTTGAGCGGCAAGGCGAAGATACAGGATGAACTGGCCTGCACATTGGATGCCCTGCTTGAAGCTAAGAAGAAGCTCATTTTTACAAGCACTTATCTCCCCGGTGACATCCCCAAGATGGATGAAAAGCTTGCATCACGGTTTTCTGCGGGCATTATTTCAAGCATTGAATCTCCTGATCTTGACACCCGTGTGCGCATCCTCAAGAAAAAGGCGTCATCGAAACAGATCGATATTTCGGAGGATGTGATCCAGTATCTGTCAAGCGAGCTTACCCAAAACGTGAGACAACTGGAAAGCGGCCTGATCGGCGTAAGTGCCAAGGCTTCTTTGCTGAATCTACCCATAGACACTAAGCTGGCTGAAGGTGTTGTAAACAACATAGTGCAACGCTCGCGAGAAATCACGATAGAGTGCATTCAAAAACTCGTGTGCAAGTATTATAGACTCACCATGGCGGAGTTCCTGTCCCGCTCACGCAAGCGCAGTATTGCCCAACCAAGGCAGATCGCAATGTATTTGGCCCGTCGCCATACAGGCCAGTCGCTGCAGGCCATCGGCCGGAGCTTCAATCGCTATCACGCTACCACGCTTTATGCCATAGGCGTCGTGGAGAAGCTCATTCGAGAAAACGGCCCTGTCCAGAAACAGGTGGATCTCCTTTCCAGGAAACTGGAGTCGGGCAATACTTGACTTCGATTATCCCCAGAATTGAGGCGATCGTCGGCCAAGAACATCTCTCTACAGCAGAAGAAGACCTGCTTTGCTACGCCTACGACGCCACCAATCGCCACCACCGGCCGGACGCGGTAGTCTTTCCGGCAAACACTCAAGAAGTCTCGGCCATCATGAGAGTGGCCAACGAATTTGGTTTTTTCGTCGTTCCCAGAGGAGCTGGCACCGGGATGAGCGGGGGTGCCCTTGCGGTTCGGGGCGGTTTGGTCATGATCATGACCCGCCTAAACCGCATCCTTTCTATAGACGCCGACAACCTTGTGGCCGAAGTACAGCCCGGTGTCGTTACAGGCCATTTCCAGGAAGTCGTGGAAAAAGAAGGTTTTTTTTATCCACCAGATCCTGCTAGCGCTTTGTACTGCACCCTTGGGGGGAACGTGGCTGAGTGCGCTGGTGGACCTCGGGCAGTCAAATACGGCGTGACCCGCGATTATGTCCTCGGCCTTGAAGTGGTTCTTCCCGCAGGTGAGGTTATTACAACTGGCGTGCGTACGGCTAAGGGCGTGGTAGGCTACGATCTGACCCGGCTGATCGTCGGTTCGGAAGGCACCCTGGGGATCATCACCAAGATCGTGCTGCGCTTGCTTCCAATGCCAGAGGTTGTGAGCACATTAAGTGCTGTCTTTACACACATCCGGGATGCCGCAAAGGCGGTTTCTGAAATAGTGCGCTCAGGCCTCATACCACGGAAAGTAGAGTACATGGATCAAGCAGCCATGGGCTGCGTTGAAGACTACCTGAATATGGGGCTCCCTGTGGACGCTGGCGCTATGCTTCTGGTCGAGGTCGATGGAGATCGCTCTTCAGCAGACACTGCCCTGCAGCACCTGAGAGCGATTTGCGAAGGCAGAGGGGCTCGCGAGATAAAGGTAGCCAGATCCGAACAAGAGGCCACAGAGCTTTGGCGGGCTCGCAAGGCAATATCACCTGCCCTTTTCCGCCTTGGCCAGGATAAGATCAATGAAGATATTGTTGTCCCCCGCAGCCGAATCCCGGAAATGGTGGAATGGATAGACGATCTGCGCAAATCTACCGGACTCACAGTGGTGACTTTCGGTCATGCGGGTGACGGCAATATCCATTTTAACATCATGCTTGACAAACGCGACAAGGAGGCACGCAACAAGGCCGAGGCCGCTGTAGAAGAGCTTTTCAGACACACCCTTGCCCTGGGAGGGACCATCTCCGGAGAACACGGCGTGGGTATCACCAAGGCTCCTTACCTGGATATGGAGCTGGGGTCCCAAGAGATTGCCCTCATGAAGCGCATAAAGGCCGCTTTCGACCCCAAAGGCATCCTAAACCCCGGAAAGATATTTCGGATGAGTTGACCTCGGGCGTATCCAGAACTCTTGGGGGATGCATGCTCTTGAAACGACTTGCGCCGCATTTGTGGAGTACATTAAGTGCCTAAAGTGAGTCCCGCTTTTAGCGGGATTGAGGTATTCTGCCTATTATAAATATGTTGCGACTGAGGCGCACTGCTTAATCTCGCTAAAGGCGGGACTCACTTTCTTTCAATATAAAACTGTTTCTTCAAGTCCTTAACTTTAGCTCACTTAAGACACTTTAGGCACTTTATCTCACTTTCTTTCTTCCAGAAGGATGCGGAAGAATTTTTGTCTCCCCCCAACTCTTAGATACGCCGTTGACCTCTAGTGCCTGCGACCGGAAAACCGCATGGCCAGTCCTTTAAGGATCGTGGTGAGAAGATAGGCCAGCCCTGCAATAACAATGATAGTGGCACCCGCTGGAAGATTTGGTTCGTAAGACACAACAAGACCGGATGTAGTAAAGAGAGCGCCCAGGATCGAAGCCAGGATCATCATTTGACCTAGGGTGTGCGTATAGTAACGGGCAGTGGCCGCTGGCAGGGTAAGCAAGGCAATGACAAGAATGATGCCCACCACCTGTATGAGAATTACTACCGTGAGCGCGATCAGACAAAGGAGTAAAAGGTAGGTGCTCACAACTCCGATTCCCTGAAGTTCAGTGTACTCCTCGTCAAAGCATACAGCCAGAAAGCGTTTGTAGAAAAGAACTACCAAGAGAATGATTAACGCATCGAGATAAATCAGCAGATAGACATTCTGTCTTTCTACCATCAATATGTTACCGAAAAGGTAGCTCATCAGATCGACATTGTAGCCGGGGGTCTTGTAGATGAACAGGATTCCTACGGCCATCCCAACGGCCCAAAGAGCGCCGATGATGGTATCTTCGTACTCGTGATAGCGTAAGCTCACAAAGCCGATCACAATCGCTGCAACAAGGGCTGTCACAACAGCGCCGTGTATGGGATTGCCGCCATAGTAGTAAGCGATTCCCATACCACCAAGGACGGTATGGGAAATACCGCCACTGATGAAAACGAGCCGTCTCACAACGACATAGGTCCCCATAACACCGCACGCCACGCTTGCAAGCAAGCCGATAATCACAGCGTTTTGCATGAATGCCTGGTTCTTGAGCACATCAAAAAACTCTATCATTATATGATTTTCCATTTTGAGCTTTAAGCTTCTCTACTCACAACTCACATTTGTGCTTTATCATATGCACCGGCCCGCTGTAACATGCCTCGATCACATCGCCTGTAATGTGGTCTGTGGGGTTACAGACAAGGCGTCGGTTGACACAGGCGACACGATTCACATAGGTGGAGATAAAACCCAGGTCGTGAGAGACAAGAACGATTGTCGCTTCCTGGTTGAGCGTCTTCAAGAGTTCGTAGATGTCTTGTTCAACCCTTCCGTCTATGCTCGCTGTGGGCTCATCAAGAAGAAGTAATTTCGGTTTTCCGACCAAGGCCCGTGCCATGAGAACCCGCTGTTTCTGCCCACCGGATAATGCGCCAAAACGCCTATTGCGCAGATCAAAGACCTGTGCCTCTTGCATAGCCTCTTCGGCTGCCTGCCGATCGCTTTTCCGATAGCGGCCAAGCATGGGGGCCTTGCCCAACCGGCCAATGAGAACTACATCCATTACGCTGATCGGAAAGGCCTCGTCCATGTGTGCGTGCTGGGGGACATAGCCGATGAGATCCCGGGCGTGCCCAGGCGGCTGGCCAAACACTCGAACGCCCCCCCTCAAGGGGTGAAACAAACCGAGGATGAGTCTCAATAGCGTGGTCTTGCCACTTCCGTTGGGACCAATCACACCTAAGAAATCACCTTCTCGAATGGTGAGGTTGATGTCCTCAAGTGCCAGGCTTCCGTCATAGGCAAAATCGACATGATCGATTTCGACAACAGGTTTCTCCTGGCTCATAGCATCACTTTTGCAAAGGTCTCAGCGATCGTTCTCATATTTGTCATATAGTCCCTGGCCAAAGGATCGACTTGAACAACCCTTCCACCAATGGCGCGAGCCACGGCCTCGGCACTTTTCTTGCTGAACTGTTTTTGCACAAAGATCACCTTGATCCCCTCTTCTTTTGCCTGTTCGATGGAACTTGCAAGTACCTTGGCGCTGGGCTGCTTTCCCTCGATTTCAACGGGTATTTGGTCCAGCCCGTAATCGCGCGCAAAATACGCCCATGCAGGGTGAAATACCATGAATTTGCGCATACTGAGCCTTCTCAGCTTTTCAGTCATCTCTTTATCGAGTTTGTCGAGATCGTCCAGAAAGGCCCTTAAATTGGCCTCAAAATAGCCCTTGCGAGACGGGTCTTCGGCAATGAGGGCTTGGCAAATGTTTGTTGCCTGAATCTTGACCAACCTTAAGCTTAACCAGATATGAGGGTCCTTCACCTCTTTTGTGTGGTGACGCTGTGCCTGGTCATTGCCGTGTTGATAGCTCTTCATGGAAAGGAGTTTAATGCCGCATCGCGTATCGATCATTTTCAAATCGGGATTTGCCTTGCTAATGCGCCCCATCCAAACATTTTCAAATGGCACGCCGATGCGAAAATAAAGCCTGGCTTTGCCGAGTTCGGCCATCTGTTTGGGCCTCGGTTCATAAGTAGCCGGGCTCTGTCCAGGGCCAACCATAACGGAAACATCGACTCGCTCACCACCCACACGCTCGACAAAATATGCCTGCGGCAAGATGCTCACAAAAGCCTTGATCTTTTTTTCGCCATCACTGAGCTGTTTAGGATAAAGATAGGAGGCGTCCAGAAAGACAACCGCAAGTGATACGGCAAGTGACAGACCAATCGGCAATAGCCGCCCCTTTTTCATTTTACCTACCCTTAATCGTAGCGCAACTCAGTTGCATGATTGGACAAAAAAAGTAACCGTACACTGGTTCAATGGTTCAGGATTCACCAAAATCTGAATGGTGAACTCTGAACCTGTGCACGCCTACGGAGTGTGAACGGTTACCTTTCGACTTGATATATTGACATCACTCATGTCGTTTACTCCCGGCAATTCTCGCATATCCCCTCAAACCGGACATCCACGTGGTTAATGATGCGCTTACCTTTGATATGAAGCTTCTTGACATCCATATGAAACAGCTCGGGCTCCAGGCACTCCATGACCCCGCATCGAGTGCACACAAAATGGGCATGGTCCTGGTGATGGTGGGTCTCGCCCATGCCATACCTGAAGGCCCTGTCTCCAGCCGAAAGGCGCTTAACCAACCCCTTGTCTACAAACAGGTCAAGGATGCGATAAAGGGTGACCTTATTGATGGACGTCCGGATCTGGACGGCTGCCATGATCTCGGTTGCTGCCAATGGCCTCGTTTGCTCAGCAATTGACCTTAAAACCGCCTCACGAAGGGGAGTCGGGTCCACACTATTGCGTTTGAGCACCTGCAAGTAGTTACAATGCTTAGACATGGTCATGCGTTTCGGAAATCCTGCAACGGGGTAAGATCACAAGTCTTTTAGCGACATACGATCTATGCAATTCACTGCAATTCACATGGAGTACTGGAGCATGGAGCATGGAGCAATAATATTTGAAAACTGAAGGGCTGTTGTTTTTTTCTAAACGCATCACTCCATCAGTCCGTTACTCAACTTGTGGCTCAGCCTCCAAAAACTATTATAATATATATGCAACTGAGTTGCAACTCAGAAATTTCTGACAGCCATTTTTCAGGCTGTTCCAAGGGAAAAGAACCGGGTGCGATCAAAAGCTATAGACTTTCACATATTAAATTTCACAAGGCCAGAGGGAGGAGGCTGTATTGTAATACGCTGACGACCGATAACGCAGTGAAATTTAATATGTGAAAGTCTATATGACAAGCAGGGGCATCTGCGCCATAAGCGCTAAGTTATTTTTGCACCAAATGGACTAATGAACATCGAACATCCAACATCGAACGTCCAACCACGCCTTGGCGTGGGTGAATAGGAAAAGATGAAGAAACAGACTTATGATACTGAAAAAGATGAACATCGACGTTCATCTTTTAATCGGTATTGTATATTCGTTTTTCATTCGATGTTCGACGTTC
>JAUVJO010000373.1 GCA_030592345.1 Deltaproteobacteria bacterium | reverse complement strand
TACAGCCTCCTCCCTCTGGCCTTGTGAAATTTAATATGTGAAAGTCTATGTTCCGCGCCTTCGCGCCTTGCTCTTGATGCTCATTGCTCACCGAAAAAAACGCAATTTGCAACCTTCCGAGGTATAGATGGCTATTTTTGGGCAAGCCCTAAGAACCCCCTTCCCGCTGTGGAGATAAAACACGAGTCGCCGCCGCCTTTGTCTTGCATCTCCTCCCCCTCATCGCTGTCCGGAATCCCGTTTCCATCAGAGTCGCCATCTATGGCCCCGTATATGATAATTTTTTCCTGGTCCACATAGTCCCAACCAGCCTCCAGAATGTTGATGTCGGTCGTTGCCTCTGGCAGAGGTTCTACCCTTATGATGGTCGCGGTACGTGAAGCTGCGCCTTTATTATGATCCCACTCATAAGTATAAGGCCATATCACGTCCTGATTCACAGCCCTGCTGGATTGGTCCGGGGGGACAGGATTCTTTTGGGGTGGCACCATGCGATACGGCCCTTCGCCATCCAGTTTGTTGTCTTTGTTTAGAACGCCCGGATCCAGATGCATACCGTCTCGTCTATATGCCAGGATCATCTTAAGACCGCCTGACACCTCGATGGGATCTCCATTGTTTCGCCCCTGGCATGAAGGGGCGCTGTAATCGCACCAGCCTTCCTCCGGGTTTAGGGCTATGTCGGCCTGCTCATGATAGTAATAGACAGCTTCGGGATAGGTGTCGCTTACGTGGTAGAGCTCCGGCTCGGGATCTTGGTCCAGGGGATGGTAATTGGACCATCCATCCGGTGCAAAAACCGTGATTCCCGTTGCTGAGTCCAAGATACCGGCATCCTGAAGGAGGTCCTCTATTGCTACCCCTGTGTACTCAATATACTCATCGGTGTGGCGTGACGCGTTCATCAACATGAACTGGCTATGCGGGGGCATTGCCTCCAGTTGTGCCTTGGTGTATATGCGAAAAGAGGCAACGACCTTGCTCGGGTCGTCATTTGGGTCTCCCGGAAATCGGTTCGCCGTAATCTCTGCGATGTTGGTGTACCCGTCTTTATCGGAATCATCATTTTCGACAGTCCTTAAGGCCTCGGCACTTCTCCCATTGACAAAATAGGCTTTGCCATAGGTATTCATGGTATCACCGATATTACCGCTTCCGTCATACCCATACGTATAGTGGCACCATTGGCAACTCCCAAGGCTTGTCCATTTCCCTGGCTTTTTTTCATATTGCCCGCCGCTATGGCATAACGCGCAATGATCCAGTTTGGTTCCTGCCTTTTCAGGATATACGTCCAGGAACTTTACCGCATCTTGTTCCCCTTCGTGATGGTAGGCGGAAAATGCAGTGGATGCCAAAAGAACCAGGAGCAATGCAGGTCCCAAGAACAGGATTTTCTTTTTCATTTTCTTCCTCCTCTGTGTCACATTAGAATTCAAACTGAAAACGTCCCGTGAATACGTCTTCACGACCCTCATATATGGCTGCACCCGTAAGTGGATCACGGTCAATAAGTAAGGGCCGGTCAAAAGTCGTTCTGGTGGCATCAAGGAGCAACCGCACGTATTCGGCTGGGTACCAGTTCAGGGCAATGGTGAAAGCTTTTGCCTCTCGAACCGAATCGCCCTCATTAATCAGAACATCATATGCAATATCATCCGCTTTGAAGGAATCGTAGCGAAACGCCAGGCCAAGTGCCCCCCAACCGCCCTCCAAGACCCCTCTAATCGGTTTCATGGGTTGAAAAACCCCGTTTCGGAGGCTCGGTTCTTCTCCTGTCAGCATCCAGAGAAGGGAGACATAGTGGTCCTTGAGTTCAAAGTCGAACTTCTCGGCACTCGTGGTCACGTCCTTAAACAGGACATATGTGGATTCTCCTGCTATAGCTATAGGCCCCCACGCCCAGCCGAGTTCAGCGCCATAGCGAGAAAGACTATCCGCTTCCCGGATGATATTGAATTTGGCCCTGGACGCGACATCGAAAAAGCTGGTCAGGCCCGTTGTTTTCACATGAATCTCTACATTGTTTCGATCGATTCTAGCGTATGAAAAGGACCCCCCTACCTGCAGATTGTCCAACAGGGAGATCCAGCGGTGTTTAAATGGCGAGAAAGCAACTCTGCCCGTAAATTGCGGGTTGTCCACGTCACCACCCGTGGTATCGTCTAGCCCGTCTCCGTTAAATATCCCAAGGCCGTAATCAATTCGGTCCCCCCACAAAGAAGCATGGGCCATCAGCCCAACATCTCGTTGCGGGGTCAGATAGAACCCCATCGACCTTTCGGCAAACCAACCAGCGCTGTCCAAGGTGCATTGCTCCAAACTAAACGGCTCTTTAAATTGCCCGATCCGAAAAGATGCGAACGGAAACAGATTGGCGTCTACGTATGCATCCAGCAACCTGCGACTGCCTGCGCCCTGGAAATCATATTCGAATTTGTAATCAAACAAACGAAGAGCCTTGCCACCGATTCGCAAGCGAACCCTGCGCAGATCGAACTTGTTTTTGTCCGGATCTTCACTGCCATAGTCGAAGTACCGGTAGTCTACCTGTAGCAGCCCCCCCAGTCGCAGGGAAAAAAGTCCTGGTTCGCGGGTGCTGAGACAGAAACCATCTCTGTACGATGCCTCAAGAGAGAGACCTGTTTCAGTTTTCCTGTCTTGGGATGCCGTGTCTCGAAAGCCCGTTGTATCTTGCTCCTCGGCTTCCGCGTCAGTAACTTCCTTTTCCTTCCTTAACAGGCGCTTTTGATCTTCGGCCATGGTTTCTCTGACGATTTCGACTTCCGCTGGAGTAATGACGCCTTTCTTTTCAAATATTTCCAGCAACTTCTCGATCGCCAGACTATCCGCTACCGTTACTCGAGTCATTCCAAAAAGGAAGCAGAGCATTAAGATCACAACCAGGAAACTCGTTCTTAACTTCATGATTTTATTCCATTCTCACGAGCCCTAATCTTGCTGGACACCGTGTGTTTTTCGTTTATATGTGAGCAAGCTCCATAAGGGATCATATTGGTTGTCATTTGTCAACTCTGGTCGTCGCTAAAGCAAGAAAGAACATCTCGCCAACCAATAGCAACCAATAGCAACGGAAACTTCCCAATGCTCATTCCCCGTGAAGATTACCCGTAACTCATAAAGTCTGGGTATGCTTTAACCGAAGTTCATGCCCCCCAAAAAAGTATTGTGGAATATCAAGACCTTAGCGGACAGACAAGCCTCGTTTTGACACTACAGATTTGAATCAACTACAAGATTGTTTTCACTTTTTTCCCGGGT
>JAUVJO010000323.1 GCA_030592345.1 Deltaproteobacteria bacterium | reverse complement strand
TCAAACCCGCGCTGGCGCGAGGTGAGTTGCGCACCATCGCGGCAACCACCTGGTCTGAATACAAGAAATACTTTGAAAAAGACGCTGCCCTGGCCCGGCGGTTTCAGGTGGTCAAAATCGAAGAACCTGAAGAGGAAAAGGCCCTGATGATGATGCGGGCGATTGCCCCGTTTCTTGAGCATCATCACAATGTCATGATAACAGATGATGCCTTGTTTGATGCAGTCCACCTCTCCCATCGCTATCTCACAGGAAGACAGCTTCCGGACAAGTCCGTAAGTGTCTTGGACACCGCTTGCGCCAGGGTGGCCATAGGGCTGACTACAAGTCCATCTGCCGTTGAAGAAGCTACCCGGCATATTGGCCGGATCGACAGGGAGATTAAGATCCTTCAAAGAGAAGAGCTGATAGGCCATGAGCACGTGGAGCGACTCCAGTCTCTTGCTGCAGAAAAAGAAACAGCCCAGACCCGCCTCAATGATCTGACTCAAAAGTGGCAAAAGGAAATGGAAATTGCTAATCGTGTCATTGATGCCCGGAATGAGATACAGGAAATCCACGAAAAGGATCCTTCTGACAAACAAGCATTATCCGAAAAGCAGGATGTTCTGAAAGGACTGAAAAAGGAATTTGCTGAGACGCAGGGTGATTTGCCTCTTGTCCAGATTGATGTGGATTCTCAAATCATATCAGAAGTGATCTCCGGATGGACAGGTATTCCCACTGGGCGCATGCTGACAGATGAAATTGAAACCGTCCTTAACATGGCAGATTTATTAGCAAAAAGGATTATCGGACAGGGCTATGCATTGGAGGCCGTAGCTCAAATGATCCAGACAGCCCACGCAGGTATTGAAGACCCATCAAAACCCACTGCGGTCTTTCTCTTTGTAGGACCGAGCGGGGTCGGAAAGACCGAAACAGCCCTGGCGCTGTCCGAGCTTCTGTATGGGGGCGAAGAAAACGTAATCACCATCAACATGTCGGAGTATCAGGAGGCACACACGGTTTCAGGACTGAAAGGGTCTCCTCCGGGATATGTTGGCTACGGCGAGGGAGGGGTATTGACCGAAGCTGTCAGGAGAAGGCCATACAGCGTCGTCCTTCTGGATGAAGTAGAAAAGGCTCACCCTGATGTGATGGAACTCTTTTACCAGGTCTTTGACAAGGGCATGCTGGAAGACGGGGAAGGACGGCGAATCGATTTCAAGAACACCCTGATCATTCTCACATCCAATCTGGGCACGGATATGATAATGAAGGTCTGCGCAGACGAAGAGACCATGCCGGACGCACCTGCCCTGACAGAAATGCTGCGCCCAGAGCTGTTAAAGCGCTTCAAGCCAGCCTTTCTGGGTCGTTTGAAGGTTGTGCCGTTTTTCCCGATTACCGACAAGAACATGCGCCTCATAGTTAAACTCAAGCTTGATCGTATTGCAAAGCGCATGCTGGAAAACAGAAATGTTATTTTTAAATACGATGAGGAACTAATAGAATCTATCGGAAACCGCTGCACCGAAGTCGACAGCGGCGCCAGAAACGTTGATCATATCTTAACCAACACCTTATTGCCGGAGATGTCAAAGGAACTGCTTTCCAGGATGGCGACAGGGGAGCAGATCAAGGAGGTTAAGGTGTCTTTGGGTGAAGAGGGGTTTGTGTTTGATGTAATATAGTAGGTTGGGTTGAGTATCGTAGGTTGGGTTGAGGGACGAAACCCAACAATAACGCCAGCAACATGACCAATTATGCGATACAGCAGGACACGAACAAAAGGCCGAACATATTCGTTTCTGTTGGGTTTCGCGGTGCTCAACCCAACCTACGAGCTACGAAATAAGTTGCTATGTTTTTATAGGGATAGCTTTCTTACGCCTAATGAAACCATTAAAAAAGTCCCATTTTTGACGGCATAATCAAGGAGGTACTATAATGGCTGATATGATGTACATGATCAAGGATCAGATTTTAGTCGGATCAGTGAATGGCATTCATTTTCAAATGAATGCGGTTAGTGGAGGGCGTGCTGGTAGCAAAGTACCTCGTGCCGTAAACGCGGACGTTGCCAATAATCCGTATAGGACAGACCAGAAGCTCAATAAGAGGAAAAGAATTGTCGGTGGTCCGCTTCCTTGCGGTCTCTATCAGATGGAAGCAGATACCAAAAAAAAGTCCGCTTGGATAAAATTAATCCCGAATTCTTCAAATGTTATGGCAAGTCGTAATAGCTTTGCAATTCATGGTAGAGGAAAGCGAGGAAGCGACGGTTGCATTGTTCCACTGGTGTACTCCGAGCTAGTCAATCTGCGTAATGCCGTTCAGCAGAACGGTGGTGGTACCCTGGAAGTAGCAGGCGGCCTTGATATTGATACCCGGACGGCCTGACCCGAACCAGCCAAGTAGCCTCGTAGGTTGGGTTGAGGAACGAAACCCAACAATGAGATATTGTAATGTCAAAACCAATTTCATTTGAAAAGATTGAGGTCAACATAGTCTCGACCATGGAGAAAACACACGGTGCGCCCGAGCCGGAAACGCCGTTTCGGATTGCTATTTTCGGTGATTTCAGCGGAAGGACTAATCGGGGTATTATTGATCCTGTATTGGACAACCGAAGTGTTCTTTTAGTCGACCGGGACAATCTTGATGAAGTGCTTGCAAAACTTAAAGTCAAGATCAAGCTTCCAATCCTTGGCAAAGAATCCCCACCTGTTACTATCAAATTTTCCGAACTGGATGATTTTCATCCTGACAGTCTTTTTGAAAGACTTGAAGTGTTTGAGGCATTGAGAGAGACCCGCAAAGGGATAAAAAACCCTTTGACTTTCGCTACGCTGGCAAAACAACTCAAAAGAGCGGATAAACCCCCCGAATCTGTTACGCCTCCGAAAGATGTGGAGAAATCTATAGAGAGCATTACCAGACAGACAACAGGCAACCTGCTTGACCAGGTTCTTGAAGAAACCCGGGAAAAAGCGCCAGAGACCAAAACATCGCGGGGTACATCAGATTGGGATAATTTTTTAAACCAAATAGTCAAACCGCATCTCGTTCCTGACATTGAACCCCAGCAGGCAGAGATGCTGGATGCTGTAGATGCCGCCACAAGTGAGCTAATGCAAAGGATATTGCGCCACCCCGATTTTCAGGAAATAGAATCGGCCTGGAGGGCAGTCTATTTCCTTGTATCCAGATTGGAAACAGATGAGCAGCTCAAACTGTATTTACTCGATATATCAAAAGCCGAACTGGCCGCTGATCCGGGGTCTACAGATAACATACGGTCAACCGGTATCTATAAACTTCTTGCAGAGCAGACAGTTGAAACATTCGGCGGCGAGCCGTGGGCTGTCCTGGCAGGCAACTATATATTTGATGATTCCCATGAAGATGCTGAACTACTGGGCCGCATTGCGAAAATTGCTAAGGCTTCCGGAGCACCATTTATTTCATCAGTAAGGGATAAAGTGTTGGGCTGTGAGTCTCTATCCAAGACGCCGGACCCTGACGACTGGCAGAGATTACCTGACGCAGAAGAGAATCAGGCATGGGAAGCGCTGAGGAAACTTCCGGAGGCATCGTACCTCGGCCTTGCCCTGCCCCGATTCCTGCTCCGCCTCCCATACGGCGCAGACACTGACCCTGCGGAGCAGTTTGAGTTTGAAGAAATGTCCGCCAACCCGGACCACGATTATTACTTGTGGGGCAATCCATCCTTTGCCTGTGTGTACCTGCTTGCCAAGGCATTTAGCCGGTACGGCTGGAACCTTAGGCCTGGCATCATCCAGAATATCGAAGGCCTGCCATTATACATCTATAAAGAAGAGGGTGAATCCAGGATTAAACCCTGTGCTGAGGTGGTACTTACCGAGCGAACCGCTGAAATCATCCTGGATAAGGGCTTGATGCCGCTCCTTTGTTTCCGAAACCAGGACATCATCCGGCTGGC
>JAUVJO010000240.1 GCA_030592345.1 Deltaproteobacteria bacterium | reverse complement strand
CTGTGATCGATCCAAGGAGCTTGAGGAACTCACATCATATGCGCAGAGTAATGCCAATGTTGTCCTTTATTCGCCCCGGCGTTATGGAAAGACCTCGTTGATCAATAGGGTTCAGTCGGTTTTTTGAAGCCACCCTGCAGGCGATGACCTTGAAACAGACCTCTTTGCTAAAGGCCATTGCAAATGATCCGTTTTTGCCCGTGTTTTCGTCAGAATTTTTGAGCAAGTACAGGTTGGCCCAGGGGATGGTACAAAAGGCTTTGCCCAAGCTTTCCCGGCTGGATTTGATTGAAAAGAATGAAGAAAAGAACTGGCAGGTCGTTGACCCTGTTTTCAAAGACTGGCTAAAAGGAATATATACCTCGAAAGGCCACAAATGACACTTTTTCGCCGGCCATGAACATCAATAGCCGCGTTGCTCAGGCTTGCAATAGCCAGTTATTCCGCGCCTTCGCGCCTTGCTCTTGATGCTCATGACTCACCGAGAAAATCGCCATTTATGACCTTCCGAGGTATAGTACGGGGCTCGATGAGAGAATTTGAACTCTACGAATTGGAAGACCTTCTTTCGTCTGTCATCCCCATCCACTGACCTATAGACTTTCACATATTAAATTTCACGGCGTTATCGGTCGTCGGCGTATTACAATACAGCCTCCTCCCTCTGGCCTTGTGAAATTTAATATGTGAAAGTCTATATTTCACGGCACAGGCGCTCAACTGCATCTATAACAGTTTCAATCTCTATGGTGAGAAGCCTCCCGTCTTGAACCACCAGTCGGCCATTGATGATAACATCCCTGACATCGCTTCCGCTGGCAGCATAGACAAGATGAGAGACAGGATCGTATAGCGGTGTCAGGTGCGGCTTGTAAGTGTCGATAATCACCAAATCCGCCTTCTTCCCCACTTCGATCGATCCGATCCGGTCTCCAAGGCCAATAGCCCTGGCACCTCCATGAGTGGCCAGCCTCAACACCTGTCTGGCATCAAGTACTGTAGGATCCAGGCTCATCACTTTGTGCAACCTGGCCGTAGCGCCCATCTCGCCAAACATGTCGAGATTATTGTTGCTGGCACAGCCGTCTGTGCCGATTCCCACATCCAGGCCGTGGTTGAGGAATGCTGGAACAGGTGGCACGCCTGAGGCAAGCTTCATCTGGCTTTCTGTTGCGACCGACACCCCTACTTTTTTCCTCGCCATACACGCTATGTCTTTTTGGTCAACCCATATAGCGTGAACAACAAGGGTCCTGGGGTTTAACACCCCGATCCTATCAAGGTATTTGACAGGGGACAGGCCGTGTCTTTCTCTCAACTGCGTCACCTCTGTTATGGTCTCAGCCACGTGGATCTGAAAAAGGGAACCTGTTTCGTCAGCCACATAGCGAGCCTCCCTCAAGGTCTTCTCACTGCATGTATAAGGGGAATGGCAAAAAAGGCATGGACTAATCAAGGAGGTCTTCCCTTGCCATTTCCGGATAAATCTGAGGGCTTCAGCAACGTTCTTGTCAGGTTCAGGGACACCAGGGGCTGGGAAGTCAACAATTCCCTGCCCAAGGATGGCTCGCATCCCACATTCCTGCACGGCTTCAGCCACGCTATCTTCAAAAAAGTACCCGTCACAAAACGTCGTCGTGCCTGACAGGAGCATTTCTGCACACGACAAAAGCGTGGCTTTGTACACGGTCTCAGGGTTTAAGTAGCGTCCTTCAGCCTTGAAGATGTAATCATTTAGCCATGTCATTAGGGGAAGGTCATCGGCCAGGCCCCGAAAAAGTGTCATTGGAGCATGGGTATGTGTATTGACCAGACCGGGCATGATGATTCCGCCGCGAGCATCAATCGTTTTCGCGGCTAGAAAGCGGGCGCCCACGGCACTTTCAGGGCCTACTGCTGCAATACGATCCGCGGATATAGCAACAGCCCCTTTTTCAACCAGGGTATCCTCGGGATCAATGGTCAAAATCCACCCGTTTCTGATTATTAGATCAACTGATTCCATAATCACTCAATCGATTGCGGATTGCGGAATGTTGAAAGGAAGAGGTTCATCTTACATTTTTTGAATCCGGATTGCGCCTGTCGGTTTGAAGACATCTCTGCACTCCGCATTACGAAATACTTTCTATAACCCCCTCGATAATGGCCTGCAAACGGGGCGCTGTGCGCTCAGCCGTGGCAATGATTTCATCAACATTACAAGGCATTGGGTTGTCCGGGAGATTCATGTTGGTAATGACTGAAAGGCCGAGGATGGCCATCCCTGCGTGGGCGGCTGCGATCACCTCCGGGATGGTAGAAAGCCCCACAGCATCAGCACCGATGGTTTTCAGAAAGCGTATCTCAGCTCGTGTTTCAAGAGACGGTCCTGGGAGCCCGACATAAACGCCCTTCTGGACGCGGATCAAGTTTTCAAGAGCGACACCTTCTGCAATAGCCATGAGTTCGCTGTCGTAGACTCGAGTCATATCCGGAAATCGTGGCCCCCAATCATCAATATTTAGTCCGACAAGAGGGTTGCCACCAGTGAGATTGATGTGGTCTGCGATGACCATGATGTCGCCCATAGCAAACAAAGGGTTGATCCCCCCTGATGCATTCGACAATATGAGTGTCTTGATACCGAGCAGTTGCATGACCCTAACCGGGAAGGTAACGTCTTGCATGCTGTAACCTTCATAGTAGTGGACTCTGCCCTGCATCGCCAAGACCGGCTTTCCTTTTATATTTCCAAATATCATCTTTCCTCTGTGTGTGGGGGCTGTGGAGACCGGAAAGTTGGGAATCTCCTGGAAGTCGATAGACACAGCCTCCTCCATGCTGTGAACACTCCCGCCCAGGCCGGTTCCGAAAATCAAACCAATGTGCGGCTGGTGCCCGATCTTGGGTCGAACAAAATCCGCGGCTTCAACGACTTTATTTTTAAATGATTCCATGATAATGTTCCTTTCGCAGGTAAGATCGCTCGTATAGACTTTCACATATTAAATTTCACAGCGTTATCGGTCGTCGGCGTATTACAATACAGCCTCCTCCCTCTGGCCTTGTGAAATTTAATATGTGAAAGTCTATAATCTAAAATGGACGAATCCTTTCAGTCAAATGAAACTTTGCTCCGCAATTGGAGTAATGGAAAAATGAAGTACTGGAGTGATGGGTCTAAAGGAAAAAAACGACTTTTTCCGCTCTTGCCACTCAGTACTCCACTACCCCCCGAGGTATATAGACTTTCACATATTAAATTTCACAGCGTTATCGGTCGTCGGCGTATTACAATACAGCATCCTCCCTCTGGCCTTGTGAAATTTAATATGTGAAAGTCTATAGTTGCCAAATACGAGATGTTGAGGACGAAGGAATATGGGAGAACGGATAACTAAAACCGGAGTTGTAAAAGCCATACAGGGTCGTATAGCCGTGGTGGTGACCCAACATGAGCCTGAGTGTGCGAGTTGCAGTGTCAAGGACGCCTGCTCATTCCTGGGAGGTGGCGGGGCGAATATGGAGGTAAGAGCACGCAACACGGCAGGGGCTCGAGTAGGCGAAACTGTTAAAATAAGCCTTCAAGGCTCTTCGTTTCTAAAGGCCACTTTTCTCATTTATATGGTGCCCATACTGGCACTTTTAGGGGGGGCGCTTTGTGGATACTTGCTGGCGCAGATCTTTTCGGTAAATGAGAATTTCTTTGCAGGTGTCCTTGGGGTATTTGGGGTTTTGGCTTCGTTCTTCTGGCTCAAGAAAAAGGGAAAAGAACTTTCTGAAAGGCAGGAATTCACCCCTGAAATTGTATCAAAACGAGCCACCGTTTGAAGTGCCTTTTTTTCGACGACTTGCGAAATACAAGCCCACCCCAGCGAGACCGAATATGTACCCTATGCCACCTAACACCTCGCTCACGCTTGGACCCTGACCCACCTGGTCGGCGAGCATATTAACGATCGGTGCGAGCTTCCTGTCCAGGGATTCATCGATGAGAGCCTTGATTTTCTGTTGACTCAAGCCAACGGCCGCGGGACGTGGCAGTTCCCCACCGGTTTCGGCGTCTGTCAAAGGAGGGGCCTCTTGGCTTGGAGTTTCAACAGCAGGTTCAGGAGTGCTGCTTTGGGATGCCTCGGCCACTGCCGTGATCTGCTCTGCCGGTATCTTCCACTCTGCCATGTGACCCATGGAGGCATTTAAGACAATCCTGAGATCGGTTTTTCGTGGTACTTTGAAGGAAAACTCGCCTTTTTTGTCAGTTCTGCCCTCCAGGAGCTGGTTTCCCTCTGAATCGAAAACCAACACTTGTGCACCTTTGGCCTTTTTCCCTCCGCTAAATTTGCTCTGGGTGTGAATCGTATCTCCGTCTACCCAGGCAAAGATTATGACCTTGTGGGCCAATGCAGGCGCACTGAAAAATACTAGCGCTGCAAAGAGGAAACAAAAAACCAGGCGTTTATCGGGTGCCGCTTTGGGGCTGTGATGACAGTCTTGGCACATATGGTCGCTTCGAGTGATTCCGGTTTGGGCTCGCCACTTAATCACTGAATTCGCCTGAGGCGGACAGATGATCCGCCTCAGGCGCAGAAAGGAATCATTTCCAGAAGAAAATTACTTCATGTCGTGAAACTTGACCCAGAGAACCGCTCCCAGCTCGATGTCTTTGTCCTCACCATCATGTTTCATCTTGGTGTCCGACGTGTTCAGGGCGGCAAAACCCCACCAGCCGGCCCTTGGTGCGGCATAGGCAAAGACGCCGTTTCCGTCAGCCTTAATGGTTTGGGTCACCATATAATCGGTAGGAGCACTGCATTTGCCATCCTCATTGTAATACTCCACCTCAACCTCGGCATAGGGCACAGGTTTGCCGTCCAGTTTAACGATTCCCCGAAATAGGTTGCCGGTGTAAAGACCGTAAGGTTTAGAGAGAGGGACAATCTCTGTCTTGAGTCCAAGCTCCTCGTCCCATCCCTCATCATCGCCAAATGCGGTAACTACAGCTTTGGTGTAGTGGATAATGAAGCAGTCCTCTGCCGGCTCCCAGTAGGGCTGAGGCTCCATATACAACACGTAGACGCCAGGGCGCTTTATGTTGTAGCTTGTGGTCCATGTCTGATGACCCTTCGTCTTGGTGGATTTGAGGGACCCCAACAGGTCTTCTTCCTTCCCGTTGGCTACTACGGCAAACTTTGCAGGTTTAACCAGTTCCATGCCATGGCCCTCAAAAGGATGCCAGAACATGAGATCCACCTTGACATTTGTGTCTTCCCCCTGCATCACCATCTCGTCGGATGGTATGACCATCCCGTAATGAGCCGAAGCCACGCCTGCCGTCATAAGAGCCAGCACCAGCAACAAAACAAACACCATACCCTTTTT
>JAUVJO010000226.1 GCA_030592345.1 Deltaproteobacteria bacterium | reverse complement strand
TGTTTATATTAATGAAGCTAATGTCGAAACGTACCAGCCCACAAATTACGGAGGGGGATATGATGGGTTTTGCAAGAAATTTGCAGCATCAGATTTGAGCGACAGGGGTGGAGGAATTGGTACATTAGTTGGCTATTTATATATAAACACGCAATTTTCTGATTACCATTATTGGAATTTTGACTCACAAGGCACGGAAGACTGGAATGGTAGAAATGCCTTGAATCAAGGAATTTGGACTCCTCCATGGGATCCTACTAAACATTATTGGCAAATCGGAGATTCGTCTTTTATTACCGATGAAAAAAGAGGAATAGTCAGTCCTACCCTAAATGCTATCCATACTGATAAATACAACGCAATTGAAATTAAATTTATCATTACCGGAGAGGAATTTGCTGAGGATGTCGAAACATACTTTTGGATTGATGATATTCGTTTACCATACGGACCTGAACCTGTCAAGTGGGTGTCTGGTCCAAAGACAGAAGGTTCTGAGAATACATATAGAGGTATAATAAAGTACACCGGACAAATTCAGCAAGTTAGAATCGACATTGCTAAAGGGTGTTTAGATACAGAAAATTGTAAGATTTTTATTAATGAAGTAAGATTTTTAGAGATCAGCCAAGATTTTTATCTCCTTTCTGGCACTGTTAGTGATACGAGTGGCAACCCCCTGCAGGGCTGGGTGTATGCCAACGAGACCAGTGGGGCTAATCTTGGAAATCAGGTTTATACATCTGACGGAACCTATGAGATGGCGCTGTTTCCGGGGAATTATGATGTTTATGCCCAGACCTATACTTATGAACCACAAGGTGGTTACACTCAAATCAAAACCCAGTTGCAAAATATCACGATGAGGCAGGACGCTACCGTGAATATAGTAGCACCTTCTTATGAATTCTATCATCTCACAGGCAGGGTGACTGATACAAATGGCACTGGACAGCCAAATGTATCGGTTCAAGCCTGGGACCCAACATGGACTTGTTACAGTAACACGACCACAGCCGCTGACGGCTCCTATGATACTGCACTCATAGCAGGGACATACACTTTGGAGTTCACACCCTCCGCAGGCAGTAGATTGGCCAAAGAAAAAATTTGCGGTATACAAGTTGAGGGTGATGTTACCCAAGATATTTCTCTGAGTGAACAGTATATCCTTACTGGCACTCTGAGTGACTCTAGTGGCAATCCCATGCAGGGTTGGATTTACGCTAACGAGACAGGTGGAGCCAACCCTGGAAATTCCGTTTATTCTTCTGATGGAACCTACCAAATGCCGTTGTTCCAGGGAACCTATAGGGTCCACGCGAGGGCCTATAGTTCCTATCAGACTAGTCACACTTATATTACAACACCATATCAAACACTAACCATGACTAGTGACAGTTCCTCTAGTATCGTTGTGCCTTCCCATGATTTTTACCATCTTAGTGGGAAAGTGACTGATGTGAACGATGTTGTCCAGCCCAGTGTGAGTATCCAGGCTTATGATAGCAGCGGAATCTCTTATGGCTACACCGGCACAGGCTCTAATGGTAACTATGATCTCTTGCTCATACCAGGAACATACAGACTGAGAATATCAGCCCCACCTGCAACCTATCCTCCTTTTGAGATCAAGAAAGTCATCATTTATGGAGATAGGGTGCGAAATATCCGCTTAAGCTTGGATTACACTCTCCTTGAGCAAGCAATGGCCCAATTGCTACCGGATTTGGCTTTAGCCTTGGATGTCTTTGAGATCATTGATCAGGCACAAACCTTGAATTATGATATATCTGTTCAGGGCGCAAAAGATTTGTTGCAAATTGTCCTAAACTGGCAAGGAAGTGAAATGAAAGTTACGCTTTATGAGCCTGACGGCGGTGTTTACGGCGAATATCAGTCTGCTGACCCGCCTATTAACATCGAAATCCCTGACCCAGCAGAGGGCACATGGCAATGTCAGGTCACAGCCGTTGATGTTCCTCATGATAATTATCCCTTTGCTTTAGTTGTGGGTATTAGTCCTAATCAATCACCTGTAGCTGATGCCAACGGTCCTTACTCAGGAGCAGTGGGTTCACCAATAACCTTCGATGCCAGCGGCTCGTATGATCCAGATGGAGAGATAGTCCTTTATGAATGGGATTGGGATGCCGACGGCACTCACGACGAAAGCACTAATTCAGCTTCTATAAACCATACATGGGCTGAGCCTTACAGCGGCAACGTAGGGCTTAGGGTTACAGACGCAGAGGGAGCAACCCACGCTGATACTACTTTCGTTGAGTCACTTTCAGGGGTCCTTACCATTTGTTCCTTTCTTGGCAATAACCCCAGCCCGCGTCTTCCTGACCAAGACATATTCAAATTCCATGGAGCCAAAGGAGAAACTGTTATCATCCGTTTAGAAGCAGAGCCGCCTGAATCTGGCTTAGGAAAACGAACGTTCTTTGGATTTTGGACACCCAGACCAGGATTAACCGCGCTAACACTGCCCTGTGAAATCACCAAAACCTTGCCCAAGTCAGGCGTCTACTATGTTGCCGTTGGCTCGAATCACAGAAAAGGCAGAATATTGCCGTGGGAAAAGTATGCAGGAGACTATTGTATTACACTGGAAGCCTCTCCAGAGACTTGTCAGACACTTGAGCCAGCTCTTTCGGTGGAGTAAAGACAAGGCTTAGGCACATCAGGGCTGACACGCGTCCCTGGTTAAAAAATGACCGGAAATGATCTTTAGCTCCCAAGGAGAACAAAGGATCGCATCTTAATTATTAACTATTCAATATTGAAAAACTCTTTGGCCTAACCATCGGCTGAACTCGGACCGGGAAAAGCTGCGCTCGTTCCTCGCTCCGCTTTTCCCAGCCGGTTAGCCGTGGGCGTTCGGTGGAGATAAAAAGGCCAGAGGAGGTTTAATGCGGATACTGTCGATAGACCTCGCACATACTTCATATGCGAATCTCGGCATTGTCTCATTTGATGAGAACGACAGGAGCCATGTGGCTGAGCCCTTAAGTGCCCGACAGCTTGGCCTGACTGGACAACCATCTCCCCATGAACTGGCTTACCGTATTGATGACGCTTGTAAGAAGATGGAGATATACACTCTCATATTCGATGGCCCACAGGGTTGGAAGCACCCAGACAACGGCTTGGAACATTGCCGAGTATGCGAGAGGAAATTGAACACCCCTGGCAAGACTGGATTGCCTGGCCACTCCAAGCCAGCAAATTATCTCCCATTCATAGACTTTTCTATTGAGGTTTTTCATGCGTTAACTGAGAGAGGATTCGAACTGATGACCAGTTCATCAGATGGTCGCCTGGTCCTAGAAAGTTTTCCGCGTGCAGCTTGGGGCAAGCTAGGCATTCGGCCTCTACCGTCAAAGTCGAAATCCACTGTCAGTGATCTCGTTCGCGCTGACGAAGACCTTCGGCGGTTATTCTCAATCCAGTTTCCCGAGGGATTCACCCACGATGAACTCCAGGCACTCGTGGCAGCATTCGCTGGAGTAGCCTTTGCACGGGGCGACAAGGCCGGACATGAAGTCACCGGTGTACCACCGATCAGCCATGAAGGGACATGGCGAGAAGGGTTCATCATTAATCCGACTAGGGAAGCGTTGGCACGATGAATCGCAATCACGATCAGACTTAGGATGCACTATATCAAGGTGCATATATGACACCGAACAAGTCATTTGCCGGTACCCGGCCGCCCGTTTGGCCCACTCGGCGCAGAGCGCCTCGCGAACCAAACGTTCGACGGGCAAATTTTCCGGCATAATGGACGAGACGCTGCTCGTCCATTATGCCGGAAAATTTGCCCGTCAACTCGCGCATTGGGCCTGAGAAAAATAAACCAAAGGAGAATACTTATGCACAGGGAACCTATGGCCGTTTATCCGGTGTGGTGGGGCCGGAACTTTGTTGTGAATCGGGAACTGTGCTTTGTGCTAATGCCTTTTCGAGAAGCCTGGAGCGATGCAATTTTCGACTATGTTGCCAGCACAGCATCCAAAAAGGGACTGGTAGTCAAACGGGGTGATAGTGATCCAGGGACGCTTGTCATGGAGGACGTCTGGCGTCTCATTAATGAGGCACATCTGATTATCGCTGACGTTACAAACGCTAACGCCAACGTTATGTATGAATTGGGAATTGTGCACACGTTAGGCAAGCCCACCATACTCTTATGTCAGGACGTATCTAAAGTTCCGTTCGATATACAGGAATATCGACATGTTATCTATGCTAGTGACACAAATGCATACAGGACCCTGAGCGCCAAACTGCCAAGCCACATCGATCAAATACTCAAAGACTCGAAAAGTGGGGTGCCGGTTCTAGATGAAGCGTTGACTAAGATGAATCTGTGGAAACTTCACGATTACGATTATGAAAAGCTTCTAAAACATGGCAGCCTACGGCCACTTCGCCGTCTCCTCGAACAGGGGAGTCGGGAAGATGAATTAGCGGCCTACTGCCTTATGACGTTTACCTACTACGGGCTCAATGACGAAGCTTTGTTTTGGATTTCGGCGAATACGACTAATACGACTGCTGGGTTGTGGTTGGCACGCTACATCTTAATGCCTTACCTTCGCCCGAAATTCCGCGCTCTCTATGTGCTTCAGTTTCTATCCGAGCTAGCTCGGAAGAGCGCAGAGGATTACCTAACAAAGGAATCTCCAATGCACAGGCTTATCGCAGTTTTCCGCGGCCGCGACGTCGAGGCCTACGTCACAAATAACGTTAATTCTGATCCTGACCTGGACGAACGTATTGGAAAATTTCTGGAGGCCGAATTCAAGATGCTGAACGCCGAGCTGAAACCAATAGGGGGCATTGTCCAAGGCCCAACAGCCGCGTGAACAGCGGACTGGCCACCAGCGCTGGCGCGCTTCCGGCCAGCCGGTTACGCGGTCAGGCATTTAAATAAAATTAGCAAGAAAGGAGGACGAAATGTAAACACTATTCCGTAAAATTTACCTATAATTTTGCGTACAGGGCATAAACAACAAATCAAAAAGGAGAGATGCGATGAGCTACATTGAAAACAATCTTATGAGCGGTGAATCGGTTATTTATAGTGCAAAATTACATTGGGTCGTTTTTTTATGGCCAGGAATTTGGCTTGTTATAGCTTTAATAATGTTTAGCAGTGGTGGTGATGCCGCAGCCGCTGGCGGTGTTGTCATTGTGATTGCGATATTAACCGGAATTGCTTCGTTTATAAATTATTCGACCTCTGAATTTGGGATCACTAGTAAACGTGTTCTTGCAAAAGTGGGCTTCATACGAAGGAATTCACTTGAGGTTTTATTAACAAAAGTGGAGGGCATTCAAGTAAATCAAGGAATCTTAGGCCGTATACTGGGTTATGGAAGTATTGTTGTAAGTGGCACAGGCGGCTCAAAAGATCCTTTTCATAAAATATCTGCTCCTCTTGAATTTAGAAGAAAGGCACAGGAGCAAATTGCTTCTGTGCAGGATTCAAAATAAGAGGGATTCCGTCAGACACGTTTCAATAATTTGAACATTTTAAAAGTGAAGGTGGTTATTATGCAAAAAGCAAGTTTAATAGGTGCTATAATACTAAGTTCTATTTTGCCTGGTGCTGGTTTGCTTCTGGTTAAAAAGGGCGGTTGGTTTGCAGCATATCTTGTTCTTGATATTATTGGAATCGCACTGTTGTTTTTCTTAGGTTTGGGTGTAGTCATTATCATACCAGTGTGGATTATTTCTTTTATACACACAATAATGGCGG
>JAUVJO010000077.1 GCA_030592345.1 Deltaproteobacteria bacterium | reverse complement strand
TCACTCCAATACTCCATCCCTAGTATTGACCCACCCGTGATCACCGGCAAAAAAATGGCAACAGATGTCAATTTGTGATGCTACCGGCATGGATTTGCTGGTATCGTATGACCCCCAAGTTCCCGGATCTCAAGACATAAGTCCCATGAAATCAAGGGGTTAGCAAATAAGTTAAAGGACCTGTTGGCTCTTGGCACATGACTTGCTGGATTGGAGCCGAAGACAACGAGCCGACACTTCAGTGCCAAGACAAGAATCAGTGGTTTGACAAGAGGAAAAGGGATTGTCGTTTCGTTGCAGCTTATTCGGGATTTTTTACGATGGCGATTATTCAGAAGGAGGGACTTGGTTGTTGAATACACCAGACCTAACAAATCTCAACAGTCAGCGTTTTCAAAACTCCAACGATGATCCGACTTCTGCCGGTTCTGCAAAAGGCAGTGGATTCAGTTTCTATACTTTCGTGGTCACGTTTGGCATAATGTGTGGGGTCTGGGTTCTGCTTTCTGGCAAGTTTGACCCATTTCATATGAGTCTCGGGGTGATTTCTTGTGGAATCGTTGCCTTTTTTTCGTCTGACCTGTTGTTTCCTTCCCAAATTAAGGTCGGGGCGATTGTGGGTCAATGGTTTCGGTTCGTCAAGTATGTCCCATGGCTGATGATCGAGATCTTCAAAGCGAATTTTCACGTGACCTATCTTGTCTTTCATCCAAGGATGATGGATTTGATTGATCCGCACATCGTTAGATTTAGAAGCAGGTTAACAGGTGACATGGCTCTGGTCACCTTTGCCAATTCAATCACACTAACCCCAGGTACCATTACGGTTGATGTATCGATTGACGGGGATTTCAAGGTCCATGCCATTGACAGGGCGTCTGGAGAACCTCTTCCGGGCGAGATGGAGGCACGGGTTGCCAAGGCATTTGGTGAGGTCTGATGGATAACGTCTTTTTGTATTCTAGTCTTTTCCTGGCTTTTCTCATGGTTCTTTCTTTGTATCGAGGCGTGGTTGGGCCGACGGTCGTGGACCGTATGATCGGCGTCAATGCCATAGGGAGCAAGACTACCGTCTTGCTGATCCTGATCGGGCTTATGTACCATCGCGTGGATATGTTCGTGGACATTGCCCTGGCTTACGCTATGTTGAATTTTCTCGCGGTGCTGGCGGCTTCGAGGTATTTTCAAAAGCGCAAAGGGTTGTATGATGAACTCCCGTAAGACTTTTGTCAAATGGTCGACTATTGTTTAACGTCTATTCGGTTGCGCCGCTCGTTACGTCTATCGTCTGGCGGTTAGGTCATTTTTTAAACCGTGTGACGGGGGCCGAACACCGAAACGAGTTCCGTAACCGTTCAACGACAGCCGTGTATCGGCTGCGCTGCTCCTACTGCTCGACCAGTTTGGGAACACATTTGGGAGGTTGTGACGGATGGACATAATCGTATGCTTTTTTCTGTTTGCCGGGCTTTTTTTCTTTACCGGCGGTGCCATTGGGATTCTGCGTTTCCCGGACTTTTATTCGCGGCTTCATCCTGCCGGCAAACTCGACACCCTCGGCTTGCTTTTGGCGATGATCGCCCTGGCACTATTTAACCTTCACCATTTTTCTGTGGGCACTTTGCTGACCAGCCTGAAGATGATCTTGATTGTGGTTTTTATCTTTCTGGCCAGTCCAACGGCCACGCACGCTATTGTTGACGCAGGGGTGAGGGCAGGCCTGGCCCCATGGGTCAAGGGAGAAGAAAGGAGATAGCTCATGGTCTGGCAACTGGATCTAGCCATCCTCACTCTGGTCGTTATAACAGCCGTTGGTTCCCTTATGGTCAAGGATCTCCTGGGGGCCGCTATACTGTTTGGGGCCTATAGCTTTATGATGTGCGCGCTTTGGTCGATCATGGGGGCCGTAGATGTGGCATTTACGGAGGCCTCGGTCGGGGCTGGTGTGAGCACAGTCTTGTTTGTCGCGGCCGTTTTGCGCACGTCAAGGAGGACAAGAGATTGAAGATCATAGGACTCATCATAGCGATCTTAACCGGTGTTTTGCTTCTCTCTGCAACGGCGGATTTTCCGATATTTGGAGACCCGGATTCTCCTGCCAGCACGCACCTTTCTCCTTACTACATTGAAAAGACAATGGAAGACACATCCGTGCCTAACATCGTGACCGCAGTTCTTGCCGACTATCGTGGTTATGATACAATGTATGAAACCGCGGTGATTTTTACGGCAGGGCTTGCCTGTTTTATTATCCTGCGGATCTTTGTGCGCGAAGAGCCCGGAGACAGGCTTTATCGGCATGTTCTTACCGGTGTGACCGTAAGGGTCAAAGAGGGCGCGAAGCTGCCGCCGTCTGATGACTTTGAAAGGATCGACACGATGTGGACGCCACCCGATCTGATCATCAAGACGGTTTGCCGGTTACTGATCCCCTTTATTCAGCTTTTTGGCTTGTATGTGATCGCACACGGGCATCACAGCCCCGGCGGGGGGTTTCAGGGGGGCGTCATCCTCGGAGCCAGCATTATCCTGCTTGCTATCTCCACCGATTTGAGAACGGCTGTGCAACGGATGCGCGAAAAGGTGGATGCCATTCTTTGTCCTGTGGGTGTGATTATCTATGCTGGCACAGGGGCCCTTTGTATTCTCTTTGGGTTTAATTTCCTGGACTACAGTGCCCTTGCGCCCTTACTCCATGTGGATCCGATTACCGCGCGATCTCACGGCATTCTCATTGTTGAGATCGGTGTGGGAATTGCCGTTATGTGCACCATGATCTGGATTTACAACATTCTTTCATCAGGGGGCAAGTATGACGAAGGATTATAGCTTATAGTGAGCTAAAGTGAGCTAGAGTGCTTAAAGTGCCTAAAGTAGTACGCATGAAAGAGAACAAAACCGGAAGCATTAACCCTCAATACTTTAGGCACTTTAGCTCACTTCAGAATTTTAGACACTTGTTTTTTAAGGATATCTTATGGGTGATTTACTTCAAATAATCGTAGCCAAATACAACTACTGGATCTACATCACACTGATGATGATCGGCCTGTATGCCATGATCGGCAAGAACAACCTGGTCAAAAAGATCGTGGGCATGAGTATCTTTCAGACTGCCATCATCTTGTTTTACGTGTCCATAGGCGTGAAGAAAGGGGCCACGATTCCGATATTGGAACATGGCCATGGCGAGCACGGCCATAGCGCCGCGGCTCTCATCGTGCATGCCGTGGATTATGTCAACCCTTTGCCCCACGTGCTGATGCTCACTGCCATCGTGGTGGGTGTGGCCACCCTTGGGGTGGCCCTGGCCCTGGCCATAAAGGTCCATAACCGGTTTAACACCTTGGAAGAAGACGAAATCTTAGCGCAGATTAGGGAAAAATGAGCCAACAATATCCCGCACTACTTATCATTGTCCCCCTCCTTTCGGCTTTACTCATCAGTATTACCGGATGGATAAACAAAAGACTATGCTTTCCGATCGCTGTTGCAGCACTGGCGGTGTCAGCCTATTCATGCATTGGCTTGCTATTGAGGGTTGTAGACGAAGGTGTGATCGTTTATCGATTGGGAGGATGGGACCCTCCAATGGGCATTGCTTATTATGTGGATCATCTCAATGCGCTGGTCCTGGTAGTGGTTTCAGTCGTTGCCTTGATCAATTTGATAGGTAGCAAAAAGAGTATTGAACTCGAGATGCCGGGCAAAACAGCCCCGTTTTACGCATTGTATGTCCTACAGGTTACCGGCCTTTTGGGTGTCGTGGTTACAGGAGATGCGTTTAACCTGTATGTGCTGCTGGAGATTACAGCACTCAGCGGCTACGCCATGCTTGCCATGGGCGATGACCGTGCTCCGCTTTCGACACTCAATTATCTCTACATTGGTACCATTGGGGCTTGCTTCTATCTGTTGGGTGTCGGGTATCTCTATATTGTCACCGGTTCGCTGAACATGGTAGACATTGCCAATATCCTGCCCCCGCTTTATGAGTCCAAGGCCGTTTTGGCTGCCTTTATTATCTGTCTGGTCGGGGTGTGGCTCAAGATGGCCTTCTTCCCGCTCCATGCCTGGCTCCCCAACGCGTATACTCACGCCCCTTCTGCGGCAAGCAGTTTGATTGCCCCATTAGTAACCAAGGTGATGATTTATGTGATGATTCGCCTTATATTGACTGTGTTTACGCCGGAGTTTACCTTTAACATCCTGGCCATAAGCGAGCCTATTGTCTGGCTTGCCGTTGTTGCCATTTTTATGGGCGCAATCCTTGCGCTGGCAGAGCGCAATTTAAAGAAGATGCTGACCTACATCATTGTCGCAGAAGTGGGCTATATGGTCGGCGGGGCCTGGCTTGGAAACCGGCTAGGGATGACAGGGGCGATATTACACATCGTAAACGACGCCCTCATGACCCTGTGCGCCTTCATGGTCGTAAGCAACGTTGCCTACAAACTCAAAGGATATGCATTTGATGACCTGAAGGGTCTGTTCCGTAAGATGCCTTTTACCATGGGGGCGTTTGTGGTCGCGGCGTTATCCATGATCGGGGTGCCTCCTACGTGCGGTTTTTTTAGCAAGTGGTATCTCATCTCAGGGGCGATCCAGTCCGGGCAATACGCCTTTATGGTGGCCCTGCTGTTTTCCAGTCTGGTCAATGTGGTCCTTTTTTTCAGGGTAATCGAGATTTGTTTCTACGAGCCTTTTAGCGACCATCACGGCCACGGGCACGATCATCATGCGGAACCTATGGCCGAGGCCCCGGTTAGCATGCTGGTCCCCCTTTATGTCGTAGCCGGAGGCCTGATCCTGGTCGGCATATACACCAGTGATATTGTTAACTACGTTATCGAATTTGCCATACCAAAAAGCATATTATAACAGGGATGGAATAAGGAGTATATGGAAACGATTACGTCAATAAAGCCCTTGCTCGCTGTTTTGGTCTCTTTGTTGGTCACACCATTGCTGGTTTCAAGCAGGACACCGAACGTGCGGGAGGCGTGGACTTTTGTGGCAGCCATTGCAAAGTTTCTGATCGTCCTTTCCATGCTTCCGACTATCCTGAAAGGGACCGAGATCGTATACACGGTGGCTGAATTCCTCCCTGGGGCGGCAATCAAGTTCAGGGTTGATTCCTTCGGTATGCTCTTTGCGCTTGTTTCTTCATCACTGTGGATCATTACGACTGTATACTCAATCGGCTATATGAGAGGGCTAAAAGAACACAGCCAGACCCGGTATTTTTGCTTTTTTGCCATCGCCCTTTCAGCAACCATTGGCGTAGCTTTTTCTGCAAACCTATTAACCTTGTATCTTTTTTACGAGATACTTTCTCTTGCCACGTATCCTCTGGTTTGTCACCATCAGGACCATGAGGCTCGAAGCTCAGGGCGAAAATATCTTCTTTACATCGTGGGGACGTCTATTGGTCTTGCATTACCGGCCATGCTTATTTCATACAACCTGGCCGGCACCCTTGAGTTTGGAAATCAAGGCTTTTTGGCCGGAACCGCATCAAAGCCCTTGATTGGTCTCCTTTTGTTTATGTTCATTTTCGGGTTTGCCAAGGCAGCAATTATGCCCTTTCACTCCTGGCTTCCGGCAGCCATGGTAGCACCCACACCCGTCAGCGCCTTGCTGCATGCAGTGGCAGTTGTAAAAGTTGGCGTTTTTAGCGTCGTTCGTGTCTTGACCGGGGTTTTTGGAACCGACCTGTTGCTTTCTTTTGATCTCGGGAGTATCATTCTTGTTGTTTGTTCCTTTACGATTCTGGTCGGCTCATTGATTGCCCTTTCTCAAGACGGCCTAAAAAGGATGCTTGCCTTTTCCACAATTGCGCAACTTTCATACATCGTGCTTGGCATAGGCCTGCTCTCCCCCAAGGGGTTGACCGGCGGGATGCTCCATATCGCCATGCACGCCTTTGGCAAGATTACGCTGTTTTTTTGCGCAGGCGCGATCTTTGTGGCCACAGGCAAGAAGAATATCAGCGAGATGATTGGAATCGGCAGGAGGATGCCGATTACAATGGGTGCATTCTTTATTGGCGCATTGAGCATTACGGGATTGCCTCCTTGCGGCGGGTTTTGGAGCAAGTGGTACCTTCTTTTAGGATCGCTTGAGGCCAATCAGATGGCGATTGTAGTTGTCTTGCTTTTAAGCTCTTTTCTTAATGCTTGTTACTTTATGCCTATTGTCTATAAGGCGTTTTTCTGCAAACCGGAAGACTCACTGTTTGAAAACAAAGTGCGAGAGGCACCAGTTTGTTGCGTGGTACCCCTGGTAATCACTGCGGTGATCTCTATTGTCTTTCTATTTTATCCCGAGCCTTTTCTTGAGCTGGCTACTATGACAGTAAGTAGAATAATGGGGGTACAGATATGACCTTGACCGAGGAAAGACTTGATGAAATAGAAGGAAAGATGGAGCTTTCCCACGACGCTATTGCGCCGTTTAAGACTGTTTTGCTTATAGCGAGTATAATATCAGGGTTATACCTGGCTATTATTTTTGTGAATACGCTTTAAGATGTGAGGAGTTTGTCATGAAAGAAAAGGCAGGCGAAGAAAAAAAATATTTTTTTGACAAGCCGAGAAACGTAAAAATAGCCTTTGCGTCCTTTTTTAGCGTGCTGGCTGCTCTGCTTATCGCTGAGTTTTTTATCCACAAACATGTTCATCTTTCCTGGGAAGAGTGGCCAGAGTTTTATGCCGTCTTCGGGTTTGTAACGTTTGTATTAATCGTATTTGCCGCAAAACACATCCTGCGGCCGTTAGTCGGAAGACGAGAGGGTTACTATGATTGATGCAGTTCCGCCTGCACTCGTATTTATCGTTGGGGCATTAGTCGTTCCTCTGATCAAAGGGAAATGGAAGTCTGCTTTCTTGCTGTTGCTTCCCGTAATCGGCTTTATAAACTTGATCAACATCCCCGAAGGGGCAAATTTTGTCGTTTCGGCCTTTGGTCTCAAGTTCATCTTCGGAAGGATAGACAGGCTGAGCCTTCTTTTTGGCTATATTTACCATATTATCGCTTTTGTCGCTCTGCTGTATTCCCTTCACGTAAAAGACGATATCCAACATGTTGCAGGGCTCATCTACTCCGGCAGCGCCCTCGGTGTTGTCTTTGCAGGGGATCTATTGTCTTTGTTTGTTTTCTGGGAGATGTTGAGTGTATGTTCTGCAATACTCATTTGGTCACGCAGGACAACAGCAGCTACCCTCGCAGGGTATAGATACGTCCTGGTGCATGCTGCCGGGGGCTTGTGCCTATTGACAGGCATCGTGCTTTACTTGAAAGAGACGGGGAGTCTTGAATTCGGACATATCGGGTTACACAGCACAGCGTCTTTATTGATAATGCTTGGCTTTGGCATAAATGCCGCCTGGCCTGTTCTCCATGCGTGGTTACCGGATGCCTATCCGGAGTCCACTCCCACCGGGACCGTATTCCTGAGTGTTTATACAACAAAGACTGCTGTCTATACCTTGGCCAGGGGGTTTGCGGGTACAGAGATTTTGATCTGGATTGGGGCAACTATGACTGTGTTTCCCGTCTTCTTTGCAGTCATTGAAAATAACTTAAGGAGAGTCCTGAGCTACAGCCTCATCAACCAGGTGGGGTATATGGTGTGCGGCGTTGGCATAGGAACGCAGTTGGCCATTAACGGTGCGGTTTCCCATGTATTTGCACACTGCGTCTATAAGGCCCTCCTGTTCATGTCGATGGGAGCTGTCCTGCATCGCACGGGGAAGATTAATTGCACGGCCCTGGGGGGACTTTACAGGACAATGCCTGTTACCGCTATATGCTGCATAATTGCGGCTGCATCAATCTCCGGCTTCCCGTTTTTGAGCGGGTTTGTCACCAAATCCATGACTATACAAGCGGCCGTAGAAAATCATTTGGTCATCATATGGTTCCTGTTGATGGTTGCCTCAATCGGAGTGCTCGAACATGCAGGCATCAAGGTGCCTTATTTCGCATTTTTCGGTCATGACTCCGGCCTGCGTCCGAAGGAAGCCCCTCTGAATATGTGCTTTGCCATGTGCATTTCAGCGATCCTGTGTATTGCCATAGGTCTGTTCCCCAATTGTTTATATAAGCTGCTTCCTTACCCGGTTGTCGATTTTGTTCCGTACTCAGCGTCCCACGTGGTCGGTATGGGCCAGCTCCTTTTGTTCTCTGCTTTGGCCTTTGTGCTTCTGCTGGCTGCCGGTGTCTATCCGCCCGAGAGAAGGGGTATCAACATCGATGCAGACTGGTTTTACCGCAAGGGGGGGAGACTCTTTTACTATATCATGGACAAGGTCATGAACGGGACAAACAGGGCATCAGAGAAGATTTTTGTGGGTGGTCTGGCAGGCTATCTTGGCCGTATCTCAAAGGATGCTCCCGCGAGGGCTGCGCTCTTGGCCCTGGTGCCTGTCTGGGTCACAGGTGGTGCAACTGGAGAAAGACTCTCTTTAAAGAAAGCCAGCCTTCGCAAGGCCCTCCAGACAGGCACTTCCCCTGTTGGAATCAGTGCGGCTGTGGCTACGATTTTTCTGGTTGTGGTTTTTCTCGTGATGTGATATATGAAGATGATACATGATAAACTCAGCACGGTTATAACTGGAGATTTTGCCACAAAAGAGTGCCTGAAGTGAACCGAGGAGAGACATACATATGGTTTCTATAGATGAGTTGAAAAGGATGGCGCTGTTGGAGGATTTGACTGCCCCCATGCTTGAGCAGTTGGCCCCCATAGTTGAAGCCAAATCATTTGGGGAAAGAGAGGTCATCTACGAAGCAGGCAATGCAGCCGACAGTTTCTATTCGCTGAAACAAGGGAAGGTGTTGCTCGAGGCAGAAGTCGCGCCGACCATTATTATCGCTCTGGGTGCCATAAAGACAGGGTATTCTTTTGGTTGGTCTGCCCTGATTCCATCGGCTTCCCACACATCTTACGCTGTGTCTGCTGAACCGTCTGAAATATTAGTCATACCGGGAGACAAACTCCTGGCCCTCCTTGACAGGGACCACACCATGGGATATCTCTTTATGCAAAAGGCGGCCAGAATCCTTGAGAACCGTCTGGAACGTCGGTCTGCTCAATTTCTCAAAGTCGTAATCAGGCATCCGGAGATAGCAGCACTTCTGGGACTGTAAGCTGATAAGCTGAAAGCTCAAAGCTGAAGGCTGAAAGCTGAAAGCTGAAAGCTCAAAGCTAAAGATTGAACACTCCATACAACAAGCTAACTGGCTTAACCGCCATCCGAAAGTGTAAACTACTGAATGAAGGATGCCCATTTTTTACTTTGAGCTTTCAGCTTTGAGCTTTCAGCTCATCAGGCATTTCCCGCTTCAGTTGAACCGAAAAAGTAGTCCCCTCCCCAACCTTTGATTCCACCATGACCTCACCGCCATGTTCGTGAACGATCTTCTGCGTGTTGAGCAGACCCAGCCCGGTGCCGCGGCCGGCTTTGGTACTGAAAAACCTGGTGAAAAGCTTTGCCTTTACTTCATCACTCATTCCGGAGCCGTTGTCAGTTACTTCAAAGATGACGGTTTCACCCTTGTGGGCATCAGATTCCAGCCTGGTCTTGACAGTAACCCCCCATGCCTTTGAGGTGTCTGTGTCATACATACATGCGTCAATAGCGTTTGATACCAGATTCAACAGCGCCCGGTAGATACCATCATGGTCCAGATATGCCTCTTTCAGATTTGGATCAAGGACCTGCTTTAGCCCGACACTGCTTTCCTCTGCTTTAGCGTGGAGAAGCTCAACGATCTCGGAGACGATCTCGTTAGGTTTGCACACACTGCGTTCAGGTATCCTCTCCTTGGAATATCTTAAAAGCTCGAGGACAAGGTCCGAGACCCTCTCAACATTTCGTTGCACCATGGACCATCCGTTCCGCAAAATGCCGGATTCATCCTTTTCCATGCCCGCGTTTACCATGTACATGCCACCACGCAGTCCGGTTAGGATGTTCTTGATGTAATGGGCCAAACCTGCCATGGTCTCGCCGATGGTGGCAAGACGTTCGTTTCTTATCAACTCGTCCTGTGCCAATCTTAGCTCCTGGGTGCGTGTTTCTACCATTTCTTCCAGGTTTTCAGTATACTCCTTGAGTTGTTTAGTTATTGATAGCCTGTGCTGGGCCCTTTCCAGCGCCAGCATGAGGACCTCATCACGTATCGGCTTTGTAAGGAAGTCCGAAGCTCCTTGCTGGAGGGCTGCTATGGCAGAGTCCATGTCCCCGTGTCCTGTGATAACGATAACCTCAGCTTCACGGTCTATGGCCTTAATCCTTCTGAGAAGCTCTATGCCGTCCATACCGGGCATCCTAATGTCGGTCAGTACGAGCTTGAGGCCCTGTTCCTCAAAGATCTTTAAACCCTCCAAGCCACTTTCAGCAGTGATCACCTCATATCCCTCGCTGGTAAGCGAGAGATCCAGCACTTCTAAGATCGGGAGTTCATCATCAATTAGTAAAAGTTTTGTCATCCTGATAATCCTCG
>JAUVJO010000314.1 GCA_030592345.1 Deltaproteobacteria bacterium | reverse complement strand
GGAGTTCAGCGCGGGGCGTCCTCAGGCTGCTCCATCCCTGGACATTGTCCAGTGCCTCCGCAGGAGTTGTGACCTGCAGCCACCTCTTAGCCGCTGCTGACGACTCATATCTAGCTCTCGATTTTTTCTGAATTTGTGTTGGTCGCTTAATAGAGCATTCATGCAAGCTGCAGTTTTGCATGTCGATTTTTTTCATCCTAATCGAACCAGGATTGCTTCTTAAGTCGTTCCACGTCTGTATTTTCTAAGCATCTTGGAGCATCTAGAGCTACGCTTCTACCCGAGCCGCTTCTTTTCAAGATAATTCATGAATCCCTCTGTATTTCTGTTCAACATACAAACTACCTGCTTTAACCGTTTCGGTTAATCCTCGACTACATCCATACATAGGGTACATATGTAAACTCTTAAAGTCATGTTATTTCAGTTGACAAGGCTATACCAGAACAATTAGTCTATACATGTTAAAGGAGTGGATTGATCCCACAGATATCTGTACAATCATTGTTAGGTAACAGAAACAGAGGAGTATGAAAGCAAGTTTCACAAGCTATAACCACCTGGATAGCGATACTCGCATCCGTGAAATCCTCGACAGTTCAGATTTCGGATATGAAGAGAAAGATTCAATTCCTAGTCGAGAGCAATTAACTTTCACAAATGGCTTCTATGTGAATTGCTCGGCCATGTTTATAGATATGAGAGAATCCAAGACTCTATCGAGTAAGTATAAGCGTCCCACCTTAGCTCGTATTTATCGGGCTTTCATTTCTGAGTTAGTTGCACTTCTTCGGGGTAACACTACAGTATGCGAAATAATGATTGAGGGTGATTGCGTTTGGGGAATCTTCGACACGAAACAGAAGAAGAATGTTAACGAGCTTTTTTCTGATGCCGCACGCGTTGTTTCGCTCCGGAATATTCTTAATTGGCGTCTTTCACAGAAGAGCATCGACTCCATACAGGTTGGTGTTGGCCTAGATTATGGTCGTGCATTAATGATCAAGGGTGGTTATCGTGGTAGTGGGATTAACGAAGTAGTGTGGATGGGTGATGTCGTTGGTTCTGCTGCGCACCTGTGCAGTTATGGTTCAAGAAGCTTCACCGATAAATCTGTAATTTTATCGAAAACAATTCATAATAATCTTACTGAAGATAACAAGCGTTTGTGTTCATGGAACATGCTTCGTGATTGTTATCATGCAAACATCGTTAATACAAAAATGGAAGAATGGCTAACAACTCAGCAGTAAGGAGTTCATAAATGCAAAACGACAGGAAGCTCGAATACTTATATGCTTCCCTATCTGATATCCAATCCACTATTCGAGCAATCGATACGAAGGTCAGTTATTTGCTTGTGATTTTCTTCATCCCCCTCACGAAATTCCGCTCAATCTATATCACGCTTAGAGGATTGCTGACTCATGATGCACCACTCCTCTCGATTGTGTCAGGACTCCTCTCCTTTGCCTTCATAAGTGCCTGGATCATTGGACTCTGGTGCGCATTGCGAACTATAATTGCAATCGACGATCCTCGGAATCATATCGACGGAGATCGACCTGAAAGTCAGTTCTACCCAGCTCACCTCTTCGATCATGGCTTCTGGGCAACAATGGGAATCACTCGTAGCACATCAAAGAAGCAATTCAATAGTCACTATGCTAGCATCCCAAGTGAGTCCGACGAGATAGCGAAACAGCTAACACTCGAGCAAATGAAGACTATGTATATTGCATCATTAAAGCTTAAGAGGTCTCGTAATGCGTATAAATTCGCCATCGCATGGGTTGTCATTGGCGGGGTGTTATGGTTTCTTCATCTAGTGTGCATTTGAGTCATGCTCACGACTACACAGAAAACTGAAGTCCATTCGGTGGCAGTTAATTCGTTGGATGCCGCCGAGGAAATATGGAATCAAGTTGGGGATAAGCTAGTCCTCGCGGCACGCTCGCGCGCATACATAGAAAAACTTGCGGAATCCATTGATTCACAGATTCCAGGATATCCCACAGTTGAAATTGGTAAACCTCAAGTAGATAACTTCATCGCAATTGTTGCGGACATGCGAGGTTCCACGAAACATCTACTCTGTGCAATAAGCTCCAAAAGGGCTCGTGTGAGTCAACTACAAAGAGTATTCTATGAGACTTCAGCACTATTGCCGAGTCTGGCAAAGGTTATTAGCTACGAATGTGGAAATGTAACAGAGTACTTGGGTGATGGGACACTTGGACTCTTTTGCGTAGATAAGCAAGATCAAAGCAGCACTATCTATGCTGCAAACCGTGCAGCGACCAAATGCATAGATGCAGTTCAGTCCATTGTGAATCCCTTGATTGAGGATCGATACTCACTCCCTGCGTTACACATTGGGATTGGGATGGCCTACAGCAGGGCAGTTGTGACTCTAGTCGGCTTGTCAGACTATATGCAACCTAAAGTATTCGGAGAGTGCGTGTTCCGCGCTACAAAATTGGCATGCGGGGTCGATGAGGTGATGATCGATGAGGCTCTCAAACGTATGTGGCCTACTGCTAAAAACGGAGTACTTCGGTTTCTACGAAGAAAGGCGCGGGGAGATGTGGACGGATACTTAATACAAAAAAATAGTAGATGACCGAACAATCAAATCCAGCAGAACGGCGGAGTAGATTTTGTCGAATAATCTTGTCTGCTGATTTGAAGCGTTAGTGCGCCAAGCGAAGCTTGGTGTTTCTTATAGGGTGAGATGTCCCTTGTGGACAGCAAGTCCTTATCGGGCAAAGCCCAACCAGCAGCCCGTACCGAGTGTTGTGCCTGTTGCGGAACTGGAAAGGAATAGTGAACAAGACAGGTAAAGCGTACACAGGGAACACCGTAGGCCGCAGGGGAAGCGTACTTCCCTCAAGCGATTCAGCCCCGTAAATGAAAACAGAGCAGTTGGCGACGACTTTAACGTACCGGAAGCCAGTACATATGAATCGTAATGGTGAGATTCTGAGGGACTGCCGGGGTCATAGAGCGTGGCATGCAGTGAGAGAAGCATCAGGAACTTGGGAGACCCTTCCACCTCCCGCATATCGGGTAGGGCATTACAACCACAAGAAGGATGCCTGATGGGTGGAAAGGGAGTCAGATCATCTCATAGTACTCTGAGACGGTAAGACCGATCACATGGGGAAGGGGATGACGGTATTATGCAGCATGCAAAGGAAACATATGCAGATAAGACAGGCTGATAAACATATGCAAACCTCCCTGCATGGTATAGCAAAGAGAGCTGAGAATTCACCCCAACACCGATTTGGAAACCTCTTCAGTTTACTGAACGAGGAGAATCTTCGCTGGTGCTTTCCACAGTTAAACCGGAAAGCAGCACCTGGAGTAGATGCTGTTGATTACAGCGCTTTTGAAGCCAATCTGGATGAGAATGTCAAAAAGATCGTAGAAGACCTCAAGGGGAACAGGTATAAAGCGAAGCTTGTGCGACGTAGATACATTCCCAAGGCAGGAGGTAAAAAGCGTCCACTTGGTATTCCCGCCGTTGGTGACAAGATGCTGCAAAAGGCAGCAGCCCTGATCCTGTCGGCCATCTATGAGGAAGAATTCCTTCCTTGCAGTCATGGCTACAGGCGGGGTAAAGGACCTCAGCGGGCAGCCCTTGAACTCGGCAAGAACCTCCATCGCGGACGCTACGGATGGATAGTTGATGCTGATATCAAAGGCTTCTTTGATAACATGGATCATGAGTGGCTGATGAGAATGCTGGAGCAGCGTATCAATGATAAGCGGTTCCTCGGACTCATTCGCAAATGGTTGAAGGCTGGCATTCTTGAAGAGGACGGACAGGTAAGATATCCTGTAACCGGAACACCGCAGGGCGGCATTATCTCTTCAGTGCTTGCCAATATCTATCTGCATTACGCTCTTGATCTCTGGTTCGAGAAAGTTGTCAAACCCCGCTGTCGTGGCGATGTGATGCTGATGCGTTTTGCGGATGATTTTATCTGTGCGTTTCAGTATCATGATGACATGAAGCGCTTCTACGATGTACTCGGCAAGAGGCTAGGCAAATTCAAACTTGAACTCTCAATGGAAAAGACCTGCGTAATCAGGTTCACACGATTTGAGACGGAAAAGAGTAAGGTATTTACCTTTCTCGGATTTGAATACCGGTGGGGTCTTAGCCGTGCCG
>JAUVJO010000054.1 GCA_030592345.1 Deltaproteobacteria bacterium | reverse complement strand
TTTCGAATTTTGTTCTGGTAGGCTTCTCGGCGATGAGAGACAGAAATGTGCCTGCTCTGGAAAGCGTCAATAGGATCGGACAAAGCTATCATTCTGATATTTATACATAAACATTCCAAAAACGGGTATTTTGAGGCAACTTCTCAAAAAGTTCGGTTAACTTTGGAGTAACTTGTACTAACTCATCACGCAGGGCAAGGAGAACCGCTAAATCCCACCCATAGCAGGATTCAGCGGTTTCCCTCATCCTGTGGTCTGAACTATTACGATCATCTGAAGGGGCTTTCGTTTCTGCACGCGAAGTTATACCTCGAAAGGCCACAACTGACACTTTTTCGCTGGCCATGAACATCAATAGCCGTGTTGCTCAGGCTTGCAATAGCCAGCTATGCCGCGCCTTCGCGCCTTGCTCTTGATGCTCATGACTCACCGAGAAAAGCGTCATTTATGACCTTCCGAGGTATATGCTCTATGAGTGGCCAAGAGTGATCATTGGCGAGTCCAGGACATCAGGTGCCCACGAACTTGTTGATATTTTCTCAGAATCAGTTTGCGGGGGAAGTCAGGACTTGAGAGGTAGCCAAGGTTTGCGTCCAAGAAACGATCCTTTAGTTTTTTGAAGACTTCATCTTTCTCTGTTTCGGCAATAAAGTTGCGCGTTTTTTCATGGTTGTAAGTGGCCTTTTCACCGACTGCCGCTCGGATGTCATCAAACGGAACATTTGGTGTGTGCTGGCCTTCGAAGTATTCCGGCTTGACTATCACATCCATACGAGCCTCAAAAGAGACCAGCCACCTGTCTCCGGCCACACACCTCGACCCGTCGTAAAATTCGAGGGTCAGGCCATTTTCAAGCCCTATTTTGTCAATTAGCTGTTTTTCCATAAGACTTATTAACACTCCCTAATTATACCCGTTCACGGTTCACCGTTGTCTGTTGTAGGTTATCCATAACGAAGACTTCATCAGGATCAGTACTGCCATGTAATGTGAAGACGACGTATTGTTTTCTTGTCATAAGTCAAAAAGACTCAGTTGGGCATCCTTTTTTTGAGGTGCCGGCATTCTTGAAAAAGGTCTTTTGTGTTGTTTCAGATCTTCTTCAATTGCCTCAAGAAAGGGGGAGAGACGCTGTTTTGTCTTTTGCCCGAACCATAGCCGTTGACTCGCGTGGGTCAGAAAGACGTTTTCCTGTGCTCGGGTCAAGGCCACATAGAACAACCGTTTTTCTTCCGGCAGGTCCACGTCTTCGCTCTTTTTCTTTCGGTAAGGGATTAAGCCGTCTTCGCAACCTGCAATAAAAACGACCGGAAACTCCAGGCCCTTGGATGCATGCATTGTCATAAGGGCGACCTTCTCCACCCCTGGATCGTACAGGTCTTGCTCGCTTTCAAGGGCAAGATGAGCCAGAAATTGAGCGCTCTGTTCTCCAAAGGAGCGGGACATATTCAGAAGGGTCCCCAGGTTTTCCTCAAAGGCAATGTCATCAGACATTTCATCCATGATGTTGAATTGGTTCAGTACCAGTCGAATCTGTTCATACACATCCTGCCCCTTGACACGCTTTGTTAATCTCTTTATATCCTCTGAAAGGGCACTAAGTCTTTGTCTGGCCAGGGGTTTTAAGTTGGGGATCTCGCCTGAGCGCTCCAGTGCCGCCACCAAGGGCTTCCCTGTCATTTCCGACCATGCCCTTAAAGCCTCAACAGCCGCGAGACTGATGCCTCTTTGAGGGAAATTGAGGATCCGTTTTACATCAAAATCCGACCCGAGTGATAGTCCTACCTTCAAGTAAGAAATAATCTCCCTGATTCCTTTCCGGGTCTCAAGCCTTTTATCTCCAACCACCTGAAACGGGATTCCCGATCGTTCAAATGCCTCCCTCAATGCCTTGGCCTGTTCCTTCACCCGGTAGAGGACAGCAAAATCGGAAAAACTCCGTTCCTCTTTGTCGCAAGCAGGGCCTATACGGCCGCTATCCACGGAGAAATGGCTGATGCCGCCAACTTCTTCTTCAATGGTCTTGACGACATATTCGGCTTCCGCCCTTTCTGTGGGAAGCTGGGAAATGGTGAGTGTCTTGGCTCCGCGGATTCCGGACCAGATCCCTTTTTCTCCCCTGTTTGCTTTATCCGTTCTTATCACCTGCCCGGACGCCCGTAGAATAGTCTCTGCTGACCGATAGTTCTGGTTCAGGCAAATGGTTTTTACCCCTGGATAATCCCTTGAGAACCCGTGAAAATATCGAACGTCTGCCCCCCTGAATCCATAAATCGCCTGATCCGGGTCGCCGATCACGCAGATATCATGCATTGGCGGGGCAAGGAGTCGAACCAGTCGGTTCTGGGCGTAGTTGACGTCCTGGTACTCATCGACCGATATGAAGGCAAATCTTTGCTCGTATTTTTTCTGGATCATCTCATTGGTCTCAAAAAGCCGTACTGTCCGGAAAATCAGGTCATCGAAGTCAAAGAGGCGGTTTGCTAAAAGGAGTTGTTGGTACGCCTTGTATGTGCTCGATAGATGCCTGGCCTCAGGGGCGAGGCCTGTCAGGTCATCTTCCGGGGAAAGCATGAATTGTTTGGCCAAAGAAATAAGATTTAAGATCTTGCCTGCATCCTCCTTCAACGCGCAACCCTTGCTTCCTGCCTGTTTAATAGCGACCCTGACGAAGTCCTTGCGGTCAGCCTCGCAAAGTATGGAGACCGGAGTGGTTATTTTCAATGCATCTGTTTCTTGAGATATGATATCAAGACACAAGGCGTGAAAGGTCTTGATAGTGATTTTCTCCAGGGCATTTGAATCGCCAATAATCCCGGTCAACCGCTCGGCCATTTCCTGGGCCGCCTTATTGGTAAAGGTCACGGCCAGCACCTGTTCGGGCAGGGCTATTCCTTTTGAAAGAAGATAAGCGATACGATGAGTCAAGGTCCGGGTCTTTCCGGTCCCGGGCCCCGCGACGATCAGAAGGGGCCCTGCAGTATACTGCACTGCCTCCTGCTGGGCCTGGTTCAGGTTATCCGATTCAAGGGGGATGGTCCGGGTGGGATTTGCCTTCTCTGGCAACCGGGATTTGGCTTGTTGAAACAAAGAGGGTTGAGGGCCTTGGGCCTTGGTCTTTTCCTTGCCCTTGGAAGGCATAGCAAAAAGGCTCTTTTGCCCGAAAAGTTGGTGACGCTCGTCCCTGGTAAAAATGGAGACAGTGCCAAACTCGCCGTCATATCCTGGAGCAATACGAACATGGTTGTTTCTCGTTCGCTTGATCGCCTCGGCAATAAGTGGAGGCCCGTGCCTGTCAAGGGCGTCCAGGGGCGTCTTTCTCAGGATCTCAAATTCCGGTCCGCACCCTTCAAGAAGGCCCCTGTAGGCGCCGGCCACCTTCTTGCTTTTTGGTCCTACCTGAAGGACCTCTGATAATACATCGGTTAAGGGAAGGAGGCTCTTGTAAGGACGTGCTCTCTTTGGTTTTGCCCCGGGTTTACGATCCGCCAGTTCTTCCACGCGGTACATGACACCAATAGTCACCGGCCTGCCGCAGACAGGGCATAACCCATTATTTTCAATGGTCTCAAGCGGGGAGAGTCTCACCCCGCATTTTCGGTGCCCGTCAAAATGATACTTTCCCTCCTCGGCAAAATACTCCAGCGTGCCCAAAAAACGCTTTGGGTCGCCGGCTTTGAGGGCATCTCTGATAGCATAATAAGAAAGGTCTGTATCAAAAAGGTTGGCCTCTCTTCCAAGGTTTGACGGAGAATGAGCGTCAGAACTCGATACCAGGGTAAAGCGGTCCAATGACGACACCCGCCAGTTCATGGCAGGGTCAGCAGAAAGGCCGGTCTCAACAGCAAATATATGGCAAGTGAGATCCTCAAAGCACTCTTCAACAGAGTCGAAACCCGATTTTGATCCAAGCACGGAAAACCAGGGAGTCCAGATATGCGCCGGGATCAGGAAGGCGTCTTCTGCGGTATCAAGGACGATTTCAAGGAGCGTCTTTGAATCAAGCCCCAGGATCGGCCTGCCGTCAGAGGCAATATTTCCAATCCTGCCGAGTTTCTCGTTGATTTTCCGGGCTGCCTCAAGGGTGGGTACAAAGATGAGATTGTGGACTTTCCTGGTCTTCCCATCTTTCTTGTAGATACTGCTGATCTCAACGCTCAGGATGAATCGCACTGGTGCTCGGCAACCTGCCGGCACCATTTGCGCGGTCTTTGCCGCAAAAGCCGCTTTCAAGGCGAACAGGCCATCTTCTGCCGGCTCAAGCTTTTCAGACAACTCCGAAAACCACTGCGGGTGAGTAAAATCTCCCGTGGCAACCACAGTAATCCCTTTTAACTGGGCCCACAGGTTTATATGTTCTAGATTCAGATTCTTGGCTGTTGCCCTTGAAAGGTAGGAATGGATGTGAAGATCAGCTATGAAATCCACTAGAACTTCACCTTTGGGGCCTCCTGTTTCTCCTTGGGGACCTCAAAGAAGGTCGCTTTTTCAAATCCGAACATGCCTGCTATCAAGTTGGTGGGAAAACTGCGAATCTTGATATTATAAGCCTTGACAGCCTCGTTGAAACGACGACGCTCAACAGAGATCCTGTTTTCAGTCCCTGCCAACTCATCCTGGAGGCGGATAAAATTCGTATTGGCCTTTAGTTCGGGATATCGCTCCACTACGACCAGCAGCCGGCCCAGGGCTGAGGAGAGTTCGTTGTTGGCTGCGATCTTCTCGCTAATGCCTCCGGCACCGGCCACCCTGGAACGGGCCTCTGTGACCTTGACGAAAACTTCCTTTTCATGCTTGGCGTAGCCCTTGACCGTCTCAACATAATTCGGGATCAAGTCATAGCGGCGCTGAAGCTGATTCTCGACCTGGGCCCATGCCCCCTTGACCCCCTCGTCCATACGAACGAGATCGTTGTAAGTCCCCTTTAAGGAAGAAAAGGAGATCAAGATAAGAAGCACAACGACCCCTACGACAATCAGTGCGGTTTTTTGTCCCTGTTTCATTGAACCTCCTCGTTTATCTATCGCAGAGCGCAGAGCGCAGAGCGCAAAGGGCACGGCGAAAAACCAAGAAAAAGATAAGCTATGCGCCCGGATTTGTGCGCTGTGCCTTTGTTGATGCAGATGTGTGGATGTCCCGCCAAAATGCTGGATTTAACCCTTTTCGTTTACGTCGCCGTGACGACTTCCTCCTCGCCCAGAGCGTCCACAACTCTCCAGAGCCTACCTGTTTCTTTTAAGTAGGCCTGAAATAACTGGGTGATTTCCGTGCCTGATGGCTTCATCTTGTTCTCCTTGATGTCAAGGAGCTTTTGAAAAAGTGAGGTGTCCATGTCAAAGGTTTGACAAACCTCAGTGATAACTTCGCGCTTGTGACGCGGAAGGCCTTTGCCTTTAAGGTAAAGGAGCCCGTTGAAGATAGCAACAAATGCGCGTATGGATTGGGAGACGAGCTGTTGGAGATCTCTTCCCTTGCCTTTGGTCTCCAGAAATGCCTCCCGCAGGAGCAGCAGCTTCCCTTTGATCTCTCTTTCGCACTGCAATCTCACAAAACGGAGGTCAAAGGTGAGATCTTTCAGGACATCCTTGCCGTACACCAGTTGATAATTATTCTGAAAATTCAGGTACTCGATGGGAAAAGCGTCGAGTGATGTCCGTATATAGTCCTCAGTTAGAAACAAGGGGGTTGCCACGCCCAGCTTTTTCCACTTGCCGATAACCTCAAAGGTGCGGTCAATGCGGTCGATCCCGTGCTCAGAAAGGACTATCATGAAATTGATGTCTGATTTTCCAGGAACATACTCGCCACTTGCCGCGCTTCCGTACACGATAACGGAATCCAGGTCATCACCAAAGAGCTGCTTGTAATCATTGGTGATACCAGGGAATATTTCTTTAGGTTCTTTCGGTATCTTAGACATGAGCTATTCTCCTTAAAAACCGCCTCCAGCCCCGCCGCCGCCGCTTAATCCGCCGCCAAAACCGCCAAAACCGCCCCCAAAGCTGCCAAAGCTGCCCCCAAAACCACCCCGGCCATAACCTCCATGGTATCCACCGCCCATAAAGAGGAGCAACAAGAGCGGCCACAAGCCGCCTCGTCTTCTGCCCATGGAAAAAAGGAGCCCGAAGAACAGCAAAGCAAATAAAAGTGATGAAAGGCCAAAACCTTTCTTAGGGGGCCTTCTGACAGGTGCCTCGCCAGCGAGACGGATTCCGGCATCTTCGGCAATGATTTGGGCAATGGCAAGGGTGCCATTTAAGAGCCCTTCCCCAAACCGATCCTTCTTCAGATAGGGGATGATATATTGGTCGCGAATCTCACCGGCCAGGCCGTCCGGAATAATCCCTTCTATACCATAGCCGGTCTCGATACGCATCTTGCGCTCTTTGATTGCGACAAAGATAAGGACACCTCTATCGTCGCCTTTTTTTCCAATACCCCATGCCTGATACAAGCGATTTGCATATTCGTTGTAGTCCTCACCGCCAATGTCAGGCACGGTGACCACGACCACAGGCACGTCCGTCTTTTTCAGGAGTTCTCCCGTAGCCTGAACCAGCCTCTGTTCGTACTGGGGGGAGATGACATTGGCAAAGTCGTTGACAAGCCCCTTTGACTTCGGGAATTTTTCTGACGCCAGTGCTCCCGTTGGAACCATGACTGCCAGAACTAGAAGAATCAAAAGGGCGCTTACATGCTTAACTTTCAAATGTTTCTCCCGGCTATAGATTTACATATATTAAATTTCACAGCGTTATCGGTCGTCGGCGTATTACAATACAGCCTCCTCCCTCTGGCCTTGTGTAATTTAATATGTGAAAGTCAATATATTCTAAAGGTGTGGCGTGTGCCAAAGTCTTGCAAGAATACATTCTATGGTCTATATCACATTAGTTTGAGGAAAGAAACCTTGCAGGAGGCCCCAAAAAACAGCGGGATGAAATCAATTATCTGGAAATCTATGGCTATGGCAATCACGTATTGACAAAAGGAAATTGTGTATTATTTTTAAATGTTATACTTGCCACTAACATACGGTAAATTCAACATAAAAGAAAACTATGACCAACAAACGCGATTATTATGAGATCCTCGGTGTTGGCCGCAATGCCGATGAAAATGAGATCAAGGCAAGTTATCGAAAACTGGCCCTGAAATACCACCCAGACCGAAATCCTGATGATAAAAAGGCTGAAGCGCAATTCAAAGAAGCAGCCGAAGCCTACGCCGTGCTCCGAGATCCTGAAAAAAGGGGGATCTATGATCAATACGGCCACGCAGGTCTTCAGGGGACCGGATTCTCCGGATTCAGGGGATTTGATGATATATTCTCGAGCTTCGGCAACATCTTTGAGGAGTTTTTTGGTTTTGGGGGAGGAAGGCGCTCCGGCACAGCAGGACTGCGGGGTTCGGATCTGCGCTACGATCTAACCATCAACTTTACGGATGCAGTCTTTGGGGTGGAAACCGAAATTGAGATAGACAAACTTGAAACTTGCCATACCTGCGAGGGTACGGGGTGCGAGCCCGGCACCTATCCGGAAAATTGCCGGCACTGCAACGGAAGCGGCCAGGTAAGCCGGAGCCAGGGTTTTTTTAGTATCAGGACTACATGCCCGTACTGCCGCGGCCAAGGCCGGAGCATTCCTCATCCTTGTCCTGAATGCCGTGGGACAGGGCAGGTCGAGCAAAAGAAAAAAGTTTCCGTTAAGATACCTGCCGGAGTCGACACTGGGTCGAGACTACGACTCACAGGCGAAGGAGAAAGCGGCAAGCGGGGTGGCCCCCCCGGGGATCTTTATATCTTCGTCAACGTCAAACCACACGATTTTTTCAAACGTAACAACAGTGACGTGATCTGCCAGATTCCTATATCCTTTGTGCAAGCTGCTCTTGGTGACGAAATCAGTGTTCCTACCCTGAATGGAGATAAGAAGCTTCGCATTCCCAAGGGAACCCAGCCGGGAGAGGTGTTTCGTTTTAGAGGCGAAGGCATCCCTTCAATCCGGGGCTTTGGAAGAGGGGATCAGATTATGCAGGTCATGGTAAAAACACCCACAGGCCTGAACAAGAAACAAGAAGCCCTCCTGAAAGAATTCGCCAAATTGGAATCAGCCAAGCTCTCTTCCAGGATCAAGCACATGTTCAGTCATTAAGAGCTATAGACTTTCACATATTAAATTTCACAGCGTTATCGGTCGTCGGCGTATTACAATACAGCCTCCTCCCTCTGGCCTTGTGAAATTTATATCTCGGAAGGTCATAAATGGCGCTTTTCTCGGTGAGTCATGAGCATCAAGAGCAAGGCGCGGAATAGCTGGCTATTGCAAGTCTGAGCAACGCAGATATTGATGTTTATGGCCGTCGAAAAAGTGTCATTTGTGGCCTTTCGAGGTATAATATGTGAAAGTCTATACAGGATATCTGTTCCACCTGACGCAGCCACTTTCAGCATTCACGAATTCCGCACGTCCTACAGAACGATCCTTTTCCAGTGTCCCCGGAGCGATTTCCGCCTCCTGCGGACCAGCCTCAATAATTGACAACTTGCCTTGATTCTTGTAAATATGTAAGATCTTGAGTTGACCGTGTTTCGCCATCCGATGCGAAGTCGTGTCGCCAGGGAGAACGCTCGCCGTCTCAAGCAGGGCAACAAAGAACTGCCAGGGAAGGGATGTGAGTCATCTTTAGTTTTTATTGGATCGAAAAGCTGGTTATACTGCGCTGCCACGACAGATGCCTTGAATGATCATATGAGGTGAATAACATGGAAGACGAGATAAAAACAATTTCAGGTAACATAGTAGATGTCTTAAATTCTGAGATATATCCGGCGACGTTGAAGATATCAGGCTGTCAGATAGCGGAAATCATCGGAGAAGATAAAACCTATGACACTTTTATTATTCCCGGATTGGTTGACTCGCACGTCCATATCGAAAGCTCCATGCTTACCCCATCCGAGTTCGCCAGGCTGTCTGTGATCCATGGAACCGTTGCTACAGTCTCTGATCCGCACGAGATTGCCAATGTCTTGGGAATAGCAGGTGTATACTATATGATAGAGGATGGGAGGAAAGTCCCCTTCAAGTTCTACTTCGGGGCACCGTCCTGTGTGCCAGCAACCGGATTTGAGACGGCAGGGGCAGAGCTGGGTCTTGAAGCAATAGCGGAATTGCTGAAACGAGATGACATAAAATACTTGAGTGAAGTAATGAACTATCCGGGAGTCATCTATCAAGACCAGGAGGTGATGGCCAAGATCGAGTTAGCCAAAAAGTACAAGAAGCGTATTGATGGACACGCTCCAGGCGTCAAGGGTGAGATGCTTGAAAAATATGTGAAAGCAGGCATAGAGACGGACCACGAGACTTTCGAAAAAGACGAAGCGTTACAGAAACTCGGGTTAGGAATGAAGATTCTTATTCGGGAAGGTTCGGCAGCAAAAAACTTTGATACTTTGAGCTTTGGCATTGATGAGTATAGCGATATGTGCATGCTCTGCAGCGATGATAAACACCCGGACGATTTGATCATGGGTCAGATAGATGAATTAGTAAGAAGGGCATTAGCACTGGGTTATGACAAGATGAAAGTCCTAAGATGTGCATCGGTCAATCCGGTTCAGCACTATGGCTTAGACGTGGGTCTTCTTCAAAAAGGTGACTTTGCCGACTTTCTGATCATAGATAGTTTTGAAGACTTCAATATTTTAAAGACTTACATAAACGGAGAGAAGGTCGCAGAAAATGGAACAACGCTTGTTCCTCGAGTGTCATCACAAATCGTAAATTACTTCAGGGCTCAGAAGAAAGATGTCTCAGAGTTTCAAGTCAAAAGAACCGGAGAAACGATAAACGTAATAGAGGCAATAGATAATCAAGTTATTACAGGGAGAGATCAGGACTATCCGCAAGTTGTAGATAACTATGCGGTCTCTGACACAGAGAGAGATATTCTAAAGATTGCTGTTGTAAACAGGTATGAGGATGTTCCCCCTGCAATCGGTTTTATAAGGAACTTTGGATTGAAAAGAGGAGCAATTGCCGCATCTGTTGCTCACGACTCTCACAATATTGTGGCTGTTGGAGTCTCTGATGAAGATATTTGTGGGGCTGTAAACATGGTTATTGAGAACAACGGTGGGCTTGCTGTGGTCTGCGATGATTTTCAGGAGGCCCTTGCCTTACCCATCGCAGGGCTTATGTCAAACGAAGACGGGTTTAAGGTAGCTCGCGCATACTCCAATCTGGACAAACGTGCCAAGAAACTTGGCTCAAGACTGAAAGCCCCGTTTATGACGCTCTCCTTTATGGCCCTTTTGGTCATCCCTAAACTGAAACTCAGTGATAAGGGACTATTTGATGGAGAGAAATTCGAATTGATCAATCTCTTCGAGGACAAATAGAGACCCGGTGGGATCAATGGGAGTCGGGCCAAACTAGAGTGCCTGTCTTTGAAGTATCGTATCCGCCCAATTGCTCGACACGCTCTCTAAACGCCCTTGATTGAATGACTTCGAGCATCAATTGGATCTTTTCGTCTTCAAAAAACTCCTCCGGAATCACCAGATCATATTCTTCCGTGACAATCGGGATAAAATCCAGACCCAATGCCTTGGCTGCCGCATAAATTCCCAGCCCGGTATCGGTTGCACCACTTAGCACGTTTACTGCTACTGACATGTGGGTAAATTCTTCCTGATCGTAACCTTTGATGCTTTCCGGACTTATGTCGAGCTCTTGCAGACGATAATCCAGGAGAATCCTGGTCCCTGATCCTGCCTGTCGATTCACAAAGGAGATATCGTCTCTGGCCAGGTCTTCTATTCCCCTTATGCCTTTAGGATTGCCTGGCAATACGATTAGACCCTGCTCACGATACACCAGGTTGACCAGCTTGACTCGCAGGTCGGCAATATAGCGTTTAATGTAAGAGACATTGTAGATGCCTGTCTCTGTGTCGAGAAGGTGGCTGCCTGCCATGTGACAATATCCGTTGCGAAGCGCTATCAGCCCCCCGAGGCTCCCGACGTTACTCGAAGATAAGCCAAAACGACAATCCTTCACCCTCATTTCATTGGCTAAGACATCCAGCGTATTGTCATGGCTTCCCACCACCACAATCGTGTTCTCAATATGGGCGAGGTCCTTTAAGAGCTCGGCTTCTACCACTTTGCCGGCCTGGACCCCTTCCACGTGGCTGGGGATACCAATGATCCCGTCGGCCTCGGTCAGGGTTGTCACGGAACCCGCACCCCTTGGAAGAGACGAGGCCACGATATTACCTTTGACCCGGCCAAGTTTTACTCGTACAAACTCGTCAAGGCCAAGCTTTGATGCCATCTTTCGGGCTGCTTGCACCTTTATCCTGGGCCTTTCTGGTTGCTGGATGCCAAGCATCCGATAGATAAGGGGCTTCGTGAACTCCTCAAAGGCCATGATTGCCGAAACCGTATAACCCGGATTTCCGATAACCGGCCTGTCATTGATTACACCGAGGACCGTTGGTTTCCCTGGCATCATGGTCACTCCATGCACAAGCACTTCTCCAAGCTGGCGAATCACGCTTGCCGTGTAATCCTCAGAGCCGGCAGAAGACCCGGCACTGATAATCACGACATGTGCCCCACCTTGTGTGGCGGCCCGGACTGCATCCAGGATCTCTTCAAAGACGTCAGGGACGATAGGGTGGGACAGGTATTTTCCACCACATGCCTCAATCAAGGCCCCCAGGATGGCGGAATTGCTCTCAACCACTCGACCATGGGGAAGATGCCCATTGCTAAGGTCCTGAGGGCTAATCAATTCCGAGCCTGTTGGAATGATGACGACCCTGGGCTTTTCTTTGACAGCCACTTGGAAAACACCGCTGTTCAGGAGGGCACCGATTTCATACGGTGTGATCAGGTGATTCTGAGGCAGGATGAGCTCAGTGGCCACAATGTCTTCGCCGAGTTTGCGAACATTTTGCCATGGATACGCACCCGACTCGATCCGAACTGTTTCCTCATCCAGATCCGTCACGTATTCAATCATGATGACCGCATCTGTTCCTTCCGGGATTTGTTGCCCTGTGTTGATAAAAAAGGCATTCTGCCCAATACGAAGCGCTTTTGGCCGATCCACTGTGGTTCCGAAGGTCGTCTCTGCACGGACCGCAATTCCGTCCATGGCCGCTTGATGACAACTGGGTGCGGAGAACCTGGCAAAGACAGGTTCTGCTGTCACCCTGCCTACGGCTTCTTGAACAGCAATGGCCTGCCGCTCGAGAAATCTGTCAAAATCGAAACGATCAATAAAAACAGCCCTTGCCTTTTCAATCGGTTCCATTTGAAGATAGATATTTCTTTTACTTTCCATGAGTTGAGTCTCCAAAGATCTTTTCATACTCCTGGTCGGCCATCTTAATGATCCTCTCCTTTAAGAGCTTATATCGTTCAAGGAGTCTCTTGCCCGTAGGCGTGAGGGTCGATCCACGCTTTTTCCCGCCACCCGGTCTTTTCGCAAGGATTTTGGCCCCCATCCGATCTTCGGTCGATTTAATCCGGCCCCACACGGCACGATAAGACATCTTCAGCTCTTTGGCCGCCTCGTTCATGGAACCGAGGCGATCGATGGCCTCAAGTATGCGCACCCTGCCGCTTCCAAAGATGACTTTGTCATGGTCATCGTCTACCCAGACCTTTGTTCGAATCTTCATAGCAGCCCCCTCTTAGACTATCGCCCTTGCCGTGCATTCGAGTATGTTATACCTCGAAAGGCCACAAATGACACTTTTTCGCCGGCCATGAACATCAATAGCCGCGTTGCTCAGGCTTGCAATAGCCAGCTATTCCGCGCCTTCGCGCCTTGCTCTTGATGCTCATGACT
>JAUVJO010000370.1 GCA_030592345.1 Deltaproteobacteria bacterium | reverse complement strand
AGCCATTTCATATGATACCTAACCAGCCAGCTACTTTAAGGCATTGGAGGCCGAAGTTCAGCGGTTCTCCTTGCCCGGAGGCTTGTTGCCATAACCACAAGCGTACCCGGACTTTTTGAGAAGTTACGGTTAAGGTCTGTATTCGTAGGTATCATTCGATAAGTTCATAGTCAGGGGGCAATATTATGTGTGAGGCCAATGCATATTTGTTGAAGGATGGCAAGGAAGAGCTCCTGTTGGAGGCCCTCGACACCGTGGAACCTGACAATGGGAACCTTCGGCTTACCAGCATATTTGGTGACCAGAAATTCATTAAGGGCAAAATCAGTCGTCTTTCACTCGTAGCCCACAAGGTCGTTATTGAACCAACAGAGGGCTAGACCATTCGGTTCCACCTCCTGTTTCAGAAAACCCCTGACGTCTTCATCCCCCAGGTTCCCAACGTAGCCAGAGAGAAAGGGATATTACCCCTTTTGCAGCCTGACCAGATTATCCCTGGCAAAGTCTATGGATGGATCTATCTCCAAGGCGAGTTCATAATATCGAACAGCCAGGGCTCTCTTTCCCATATCCCGATAATTGGATGCAATATTGGCATAATCAATGGCAGAGCCGGGGTCTAAACGAAGCACCTGCCGGAAGCATTTGATAGCTTTTTCGTGTTCTTTTAGTTTAAAATAGCAGAATCCCATCATATTGTATATGTCGGTTCTCTCATTATCATAGCGCTCTGCTTTCTCAAGGGTGCTGATAGCGTGCCGGTACTTGCCCAAATCCCTCAAGGAGACTCCCATGTAAGAAAAAATACTGGCAATATCTTCGTCTTTCGGATCAAGCTCCAGGGCCTTCTCAAAACAACTTAGGGCCTCAGACGGCTCATTCATAGAAAGTTGGCATGTTCCCAGATAGAACTTGACGTAGTACTTTCCCGGCATCAAGGAATCCATCTTTCCCAGTTCAGAGGTTGCCCATTCAGGGTCTCCACTCTCTGCTATCAGCTTGGCTGAGAACATACCCACGCCGGTTCCTGTGGCCCGCTCCCGAAAATGAGCGCCTGGTATGATGGTATAGAATGCAGGAATTTGGAGCATGGGATGCGTCACATTGACCACAATCACATCCATACCGATTCCAGACAAGGCAGAAACACAGTTTTCCACCTCCACCTTAATGTTGTCGTCGGAAAGGTCTGGCAGTTCAGAGATGTTTACGCGCCTGTCGGGATGGATGATAAAGCCGGCCTCCTCAAGGGTCTTTAACTTTGGAAGACCGCTGGCCTCGTAGTTGGAGTTGGTATTAAAATCGCCTGCAAGCTGGGCCACTTCTGTAAGGGCGCGACTCAATGCCTTCTGGGCATTGGGCGTCGTGCCGGCTGTCCAGACGATCTCGCTTTTTTCCGGAAAGGTGGATGGATCATAACCGAGTACCCCAACGCTGGGGATGCCAGTATCGAGTGAAAAATCAGAGATAAACAACCGTACGCCTGTTTTGTCATACTTTGCCATCATTTCCAGGACTATCGGATCGGCTATTGAGTCTGTGTTGATTGCAGCCGGTTTGAGTTTGTTGCAACTGACGATGGATGACACGTGCCTTTCCACGATCTCGCATATCCCCTGGCTGAGAGCTTCTTCAACACAGTTGCCGGCCGAAGGGCCGTTATGTTCGTTGATGGCAAAAAACCAGTCAAAAGGGATAAGGACTTCTTCCTGGCGCGTCAGGTTGTAAGCCCTTGTCCATTTCAGTGGAATGTTTGAAAAGACCTCTCTGGCCTGGTCCAGGTCGTCAGCATTGTCATGGACAGACAGGGCAATAGATTCAAAGGGGAGCGCACGGTATTTTAGATTTCGGTATTTTTCAACAAGGAAGTTTTTCTGGCTCCTGCAAAAGCTAAAAAAACTAAATCTTTCAGCTAGCTCCATCACTGCGCTGGCCTCTGCTTGCCTTGGGGTAGCCCCTTTTCCCATATGCTTTTTCGTGCCAACGATCTCTTGGGCATCCCTGCCGCACAAGCTGAAATAGACGGGGATATCCAGCCTGCCGTTGTCGATCCTTGTGGTACCTTCCAGGATATCCAGATCGATCTTCGCAAGTTTTTCCTTAAACCTTTGAACAGTCTCTTCAGGCGTTAAAACCTTGTCTACATCCGAGGTGAAACGCTTAAAGGCGTCCTTTAAGATCACCTTACCCGACATCCACAGCCTCCTCCTTGGTCTCAATTTCGAGCGCTCGATTCATGCTTCCGCACACATAACCTTCCAGGTCCAGAGCCACGTGCAGAAAACCGATCTCTTTAAACTTGTCAACAATCGCTCTTCTGTGATCTTCCCTCATGATCGTTTCTAGATCCCCACTTACAACCTCTATCCTTGCCACTGGGCCGTGATGTCTCACTCGACATTGCCTCAAGCCTCTTTCCAGAAGAAAGGCCTCAGCCTCATCGATTATCTTCAGTTTTTCAACTGTAATGCGACTGCCATACGGTATCCTGGAGGCCAGGCAAGCCATGGCCGGCTTATCCCATTGACTAAACCCCATCTCTTTGGACAACTTGCGGATATCATGCTTCCTCAGGCCGGCATCCAACAAAGGGGCCAGAGCCCCCGTTTCTTTGGCAGCTCGAAGCCCGGGGCGGTAATCGTTAAGGTCATCCACATTGGCCCCGTGGGCCACGCACTTTATCCCCCTTTGCCGAGCTATCTTGATAAGCCTTTCAAAAAGGGATTTCTTGCAATAGTAGCACCTGTCAGGACCGTTTGATACAAAGGCAGCAAGACTGGTAACTTCCGAACGGAAAAGGATCTGTTCAATACCCCTTTCCCGTGAAAATTCCACGGCTTGTTCCTTTTCACGTACCGGATATATCTCTGAAACCGCTGTTGCTGCTACAGCTCGATCGCCAAGGGTTTGGTGTGCTACGCCCAGCAGGAGCGAGCTGTCCACACCCCCGGAAAAAGCGACTAGCACGGAACCGGTATCTCGAAGCAGGCGAATCAGGTGCTCCTGTTTGTGCGTTAGACTGTATTTTTCCATCAAAGAATGCTCATCCATCACGAATGAGGAATTATGTCCCTGGTTGACAGTTGCCTGCGGGCGTATCCAGAATTTGGGTGAGTCATCCTCAGAAATCACTTGCGCCGCATTTATGGAGTACATTAAGTGTCTAAAGTGAGTCCCGCTTTTATAGGCTTTAAGATAAAGATTTTGGATGCGTTATCGGTCGTCAACGTACGACGAGTACGCCTTCCCAAAATCATTATCTTAAAGCCTATAGCGGGATTGAGGTATTCTGCCTATTAAAAACATGTTGCGCCGGAGACGCACTGCTTAATCCCGCTAAAGGCGGGACTCACTTTCTTTCAAGATAAAACTGTTTCTTCAAGTCCTTAACTTTAGGGCACTTTAGACACTTTAGGCACTT
>JAUVJO010000358.1 GCA_030592345.1 Deltaproteobacteria bacterium | reverse complement strand
GGGTATCAGAATCAAGGTTGTCAAAAACATTGCGGCTGCCAGGAAAGCCGCCCCACTGCCAACACTACCACTACGAGTTTTTTTCACTTCTGTTCTCCTCCTTTTTGTATAGACTTTCACATATTAAATTTCACAAGGCCAGAGGGAGGAGGCTGTATTGTAATACGCCGACGACCGATAACGCGGTGAAATTTAATATGTGAAAGTCTATTGGTTTCTGTGGGTGGCTATCATTGACACCCTACAGCGTATAAACGGTGCTACCTTCAAGGACTTTTACGTTATTTTCCTGAAGGAGCTTGACAGCTCGATCCAGGTCATCAAAACGGAAGATAATCACTGCGTCCTTTCCGCTGTGCTGGACAAAGGCATACATATATTCCACGTTGATGCCTTGCTTACTCAGAATATCCAGGATGCTGCTTAACCCTCCGGGTCTGTCTTCCACTTGTACAGCAGCCACATCGGTCTTTCCCACTGTGAAACCGTGCTCTTTCAAGACTGCCTTGGCCTTGTCATTGTCGCTGACGATGAGGCGCAAGATACCGAAATCAGATGTGTCAGCCAAGGAAAGGGCACGTATGTTGACGCCGCTCTCTGACAGCACCCGTGCGACTTCTGCCAGCCGACCTGCCTTGTTCTCCAGAAAAATGGATATTTGCTCGACTCGCATGACATCCCCCTTTATTAAGATTTCCGTTTATCTATAACCCGTTGTGCCTTGCCTTCGCTCCGCAGAATACTCTTTGGTTCCACTAGATGAACCTTGCATGACACCCCAAGCAGGTCCTTTATTTCCTTTTCAATCTCCCGCTCCATGTTCTGAAGATCCTTCACAGCGTCTGAAAAGACCCCTTCGTCGATTTCAACGTTAATCTCCAGCGTGTCCATACGGCCCTTGCGGTCAACGAACAACACATAGTGTGGCGCGACATCCTTTCTGGCCATAAGAACGCTTTCTATCTGCGACGGAAAAACATTCACGCCCCGAATGATGAGCATGTCATCGGAGCGACCTGTGATCCGGCCCATACGGACCATGTTTCTACCACATTTGCAGGGCTCGTGATACAGCACAGAGAGATCCCGTGTGCGGTATCGAATAAGCGGAAAGGCCTCTTTGGTGAGCGTGGTAAAGACAAGCTCTCCAGTCTCCCCATACGGGAGGGGCTCCCCGGTTTCCAGATTGATAACCTCCACAATGAAATGATCTTCAAAAACATGCAGGCCGTTCTTCGCCTCCACACATTCCACTGCCACACCCGGACCTATGATTTCGCTCAGGCCATAGATGTCCACGGCATCGAGACCAAGCTGTTTTTCAATCTCCTTTCGGATATTCTCAGTCCACGGCTCAGCACCGAAAACCCCCACCCTGAATTTCAACGACTTAAAATCGATCCCCTCTTCAGTCGCCACGTCAGCCAGGTGGAGGGCATACGAAGGTGTGCAGGTGAGCACCGTAGCACCAAAGTCCCTCATGAGCAAAATCTGTCGCTTGGTATTGCCGCCAGAGACCGGGATCACCGAGGCCCCTAATCGTTCAGCACCGTAATGGAAGCCAAGACCACCGGTAAAGAGGCCATAACCGTAAGCATTGTGTACAATGTCACCTTTGTGCGCGCCTGCGGCTGCCAGGGTACGGGCCATAAGCCCTGCCCATGTGCGAATGTCTCGACGCGTGTAACCCACCACGGTGGGCTTGCCCGTTGTGCCGGAGGATGCATGGATGCGCACCACGTTTTCCATCGAAGTTGCAAACATGCCAAAGGGATAGTTATCACGCAGATCCTGTTTCAAGGTGAAGGGGAGCTTGCGCAAACCTTCAAGAGACCTGATGTCGCCTGGCTTGACTCCCTTTTCATCAAAGGCACTCTTGTAAAAGGGAACAGTGGCATAGACCTTTTCCACCAGGGCCTGAAGCCTTTTTAACTGAATTGCCTCAAGGGCCTCCCTTGGCAGGGTCTCGAATTCTTCGTCATAGATCATATAGATACCTCCACAAATGATTCTTCGTGTCGTTCGTGCTCTTCGTGCTTTTCATTGTGAAAAGGCTTGTTATTCTATCGTATTGGACCAAATACCCCGAAATGCAATAATTGTCAGCCCTTGTCTTTGAGGCGCACAACCTTTTCTTTGGCAATCCGAAACTGGACCGCGTTCGGGTAGTCTCTTACCACACGCTCATAGGCTTCACAGGCCTTCAGCCGGTCATTCATGGCTTCATACATTCGTCCCTGGTTGAAATACGCCTCTCCCTTTAAAAACTCATCTTGGGATCCTGTTATCTTGCGGAAATATTCGGCAGCGGCTTTGTAATCCTTTTTCCCCTCGTAAGCATATGCCAGGCCATTCCAAATAAGGTTTCGGAGGCTATCTTTTTCTGAAACTTCCCCCAGTCTCCTTTGATAAAGTTCAATCGCCTTGTCGTAAGAGCCTTCGTCATAGCTGATGTCTGCATACACAGGCAAGCTAAGCTCTGTCGCGCTCGTTGATGGATATTTCTTAAGGACTTCGGCAAATTTCTCCTTGGCTGTCTGCTCCAAATGGGGTGATTCTTCTCCGGAAACTCCAGCCACGTACTCGACAAGCCCCTGCTCGAATATGGCATAGGCCTTACGTTCCGACAGGTTCGAAAAATAGCGGAAAACCGCAAAAGCCACAGCAACAACGGCTATCCCGATCACTACATAGGAAATAGGTTTTCGATTCTCTGATGCGAACCGGATTGCCTTGGCAGAAAATGTCAAAAACTCGTCCGGCTCTTTCAGAAGCTGTTTTCTCGTAAGACGCTTCTTTTTTGCCATGTTACCTCCTTGATTTATCGCCTTTCATAAAAAGATTTTAGGCTGCGTTATCGGTCGAAATCCTCGACGACGTACTGTCAGTACGCCTTACTCGGATTTCTCCCTCTGGCCTTGCCAAAATCTTTTTCTGAAACTCTTTATAGGCTTTAAGATAATGATTTTGGGAAGGCCAGAGGGAGGAAGGCTCGTCGTACGTTGACGACCGATAACGCATCCAAAATCTTTATCTTAAAGCCTATAGCCGTGATTTAGACCCCTTTAATACCATATCCCAAGAATTTCAAGGCTAATATTAAACATGGGCCCAAAGGCGCTCTTTATGCTGCTGGAAAATCGTAATGACTTGGTCGTAGTGTCATTTTGCCGTTGTGCCGTTATGTATCATTGTCTCTATGCCCCGCACGGTCATAAACGGGCGTATCTAACAGTTGGGGGGAGACAACAACTTTTCCGCAATCTTCGGGAATTTGGCAGGCAATGGAAGAAAAAAAGTGAGCTAAAGTGCCTAAAATTGCAAGACAAAAGACCAACTTTTAATAATAATTTATTGTAACCGTTCACGGGTTCAGAGGTTCAAGGGTTCAGGGTTTACCGAAATCTGAACCGTCCTACGAGCAAGGCTAACAAAAGAAAGATATACCTCGAAAGGCCACAAATGACACTTTTTCGCCGGCCATGAACATCAATAGCCGTGTTGCTCAGGCTTGCAATAGCCAGCTATAGACTTCCACATATTAAATTTCACAGCGTTATCGGTCGTC
>JAUVJO010000397.1 GCA_030592345.1 Deltaproteobacteria bacterium | reverse complement strand
CATATTAAATTTCACAGCGTTATCGGTCGTCGGCGTATTACAATACAGCCTCCTCCCTCTGGCCTTGTGAAATTTAATATGAGAAAGTCTATATTCCGCGCCTTCGCGCCTTGCTCTTGATGCTCATTGCTCACCGAAAAAAACGCAATTTGCAACCTTCCGAGGTATAGCCTTTGGCGGTGACGGCTCTAAACGGGAAGAAATTTGGAAGTGGCAGTTGGGACAGTCCCTTCCGCATCAAATATTTTCCTTGACATGGTTGTTTAGCTGCTATACTAATTCTGCATCATGGAGGATGGTAGATTTAGAAACCTTAGGGACATATTTCTCAGGATCATTAATAAATATAATTACCTAGTAAAAAGGCCCATGGACTATGGCACCGGGTATCTTTTGTATCCCTCGGAAATGGATGCCATAGAGGTCATCGGCAGAAATCCTGGTATCAATGTAACAGGGCTTGCCAAAAAACTGGGAGTGACCAAGGGGGCGGTTTCCCAGAGCATAAAAAAACTGGAAAAAAAGCATCTGATTGGAAGATTTGAAGATAGTAGCGATGAGAAGGCTGTCCTGTTGAAATTGGAAAGACAGGGTGAAATTGCCTTTGATTGCCATGAACGTTTTCATGCAAAATACGATTCATACATAAAGGACGAACTTAATCGGATGACGGCTGAACAGATTTCATTCTTGGAAGAGTGTTTCAGGAAGATCGAGAAATCGGTGGATAAGTACCTGGATGAATTAACATGATTTTTTTTGGTTTTATGGTTTAGCAGCTAAACAAAATCCGGACAAGATGAACAAGCAAAGGAAGAATTACGATGACAGAACAAGACTCCAGGATCACGGCAAAGTCGGACCGTTGGTCCTATCTCTGGCTGGCGATGGGGGCCTTATTGATGGTATTTTCGAATTGGAGCTGGCTCATTCCCCTTGCAACTTGGCTGTTTCCGGTCTTTCTGCTCCGCTTCTTGCGCGCTCAAAACCCTACCCCTGGATTCATTATCGGTGCGCTTACCTGTATCGTGGCAGGCATTGTTATGATCTGGGGGGCTTTTACCCTTGAGTTTTTGTCCGCGCTTCGGTTCGCTTATGGTGCAGGCTATGGAGCGATGGTGTTTATGCCGTTCATAGCTGACCGGCTTATCGCTCCACGATTAAGAGGCTTTGTATCGACCCTGGTATTCCCGTTGGCATGGACCACGATGCAATACTTCAATTCGCTAAGTCCAAATGCCACATGGGGCGCACTGGCGTATACCCAATATAGCAATCTTCCTCTGATGCAGATCGTGTCAATAACAGGGATATGGGGGTTGGCGTTTCTGATTACCTGGTTTGCCTCTGTGGCTAACTGGGCCTGGGAACTGAGGTTCACATGGCCGAAGGTCCGACGTGGCGTTGGTTTGTACGCAGGTATTCTTGTCCTGGTGCTGATGTTCGGTGGTGCACGCCTGACCTTCTTTCCGCCAGAATCGAACACTGTTTGCGTAGCCTCTATAACCAAACCGCATGGTTTATCGTCGTTCATTGAACTTGATCAGGAAAGGGCGTCTATCTGCGCAAGAACGTGGGAAGAACAAGATTATTTCATTGAAAGCAGCAGGAAGGCAGCCCGCTATGGCGCCAGACTCGTGTTCTGGCAAGAATACGCCGTTCTCCTGTTGGAGGAAGATGAGGCCGGATTCATCGAACAAGGCCGTAAGCTTGCACGCCAGGAAGAGATTTACCTGGTGATGGCGCTCGTCACATTCCCCGCCAACTATCCCGAAAAACCCTGGAAAAACAAATTGAGCTGGATTGATCCGTCCGGGAAGGTAATGCGGGAATACGTCAAATCAAAACCCTCAGTGCTTGAGCCGATAGAACCTGGCGACGGCAAGGTTCCTACACTGAATACGCCCTATGGGAAAATCGCTTCGGTGATCTGTTGTGATGCAACTTATCCCGGCCTCATACGCCAGGCCGGAAAGGCTGGGGCAGGGCTCATGCTGATTCCGGCCCTTGTCTGGAAGGGAGTTGACCCTTTGTATACACATATGAGCACTTTGCGGGCCATTGAGAATGGCTTTTCGTTGATCCAATCAACGGGTGAGGGATTGTCTGTCGCCGTTGATCATCAAGGCATGGTCCTTTCCGCCTTGGACTATTGGAAAACTGAACAAAAGATAATGATTTCGCACGTCCCCACGACAGGCGTGTCAACGATATACTCACGTATCGGCGACCTTTTCGCATGGTTGTGCATTTTAGGATTGATAGCCGTTGTTGCGTGGGACATAATTCGCCATAAGACTGCGTGAAAGTATTATACTCCAACTCGAGATCTCAACTATAGGCTTTAAGATAAAGATTTTGGATGCGTTATCGGTCGTCAACGTACGACGAGTACGCCTTCCTCCCTCTAGCCTTCCCAAAATCATTATCTTAAAGCCTATATCTGTAGAGCGATTCCGGTGGCACAAGAAAAGGTTCAGCCCGAGAGGGAGCAGCGCGGAATGATGTTCAACGTTATCTCCCACGTCAAAGCAGGTCCTTTCTGCCGCTCGCTACCTCGCACGTTTGCGGAGGGTTAGGGCTAGGTCAAAAATAACTTGGCATTTTGGCATCTCAACCCGCAAAAAAAACGGCGGATCTTCGACTTCAGGCCATCCACGTCTGAGGCGGAGCTTCGACTTTGGCCGATCTTCATTCGCAAACTAATCAGTTCTGTGTGCCAGCTTTTTCCTGGGGATTTCTTTATAGAACATCTCGCAT
>JAUVJO010000338.1 GCA_030592345.1 Deltaproteobacteria bacterium | reverse complement strand
GGCGCTGCTATTTCGTTGAAAATATAGGCTTTTTGTGTTTTCGGCCGCTTACCAAAAACTCGGAAAAAGCTTCATTAATTCAGCATGTTATGACAAGTTAACTGGAGCGAAATGGATACCCCCTTTGTCTTTATAAGGGATGATCTCATGATCGGGGTGTTTGATTCTGGCATCGGTGGTCTCACAGTGGTTCGTGCCCTAATGCAGCATCTCCCTAAATATAATATTATATATTTCGGCGACACGGCCCGCACCCCTTACGGCACAAAAAGCCCTGAGACTGTCATAAAATACGCTATCGAGGACGCAGAGATCCTCATCCAAAGGGGAGCCAAGATCCTCGTAGTGGGTTGTAACACAGCATCAAGTGTGGCCACGGATGTCTTAAGAGAGCGGTTTGATGTGCCCATCTTTGAGGTCATATCCCCTGCGGTTCACATGGCGATCTCAAGGCCCAACAAGAGGCGCATTGGGATCATTGGAACCAGGGCGACTGTTAACAGCGGTGTGTATGAATACAAAATCAAGGCATTGCGGCCAGACATAGAGGTCTACGCTGCTCCTTGTCCGTTGCTTGTGCCCCTGGTAGAGGAGGGGTGGCTCAAGAAGGCCGAAACAAGAAGAATCGTCAAAAAATACCTCCACCCGCTTAAACTCAAGCAGATTGACATGCTGATCCTGGGCTGTACCCACTATCCCCTATTGAAAGAAATCATACAGGTGAAAATCGGCAAGCGTGTCAAGATAATCGACTCCTCCGAGGCACTATCTACGTCAGTCAAAGACTTCCTGCAGAACAATCCACACATTGCTGACAACTTGAAAAAGGATGGGAATTGTCAGTTCTACGTCTCGGATGTGACTGAACACATGCGGAAATTGGCAGGGAAGATTCTTAAGCGTATTGGGAAACTGGAACATATAAGGCTCTAAGAATAACGAACGTAGGGGCTTCGCCCCAATTGGAATATCGGAAAAGGAGTGGACCGAATGCGTGCCTTTATAGACAGGTTTTCAAGGCTGGGCCAGAAAGAGACGCGTGTGGTAACTGTCTTGGACAAAGGAGATCATGGATCACTGCCACAGGACCGATATGCTTTTGTGGACTCATATTGCGACGACAAAGATTGTGATTGCCGGAGGGTCATGATCTCTGTGCATGCACATAACGCTGGGCGTATACTAGCCACAATTAGTATGGGTTTTGATCCCGACGATGAGGATGCTGGCCCCTTCTTGGACCCTTTGAATATCCAATCAAAATATTCCAAAGAGTTGATGAAGTTATTCCTGCATCTAATAAATAGCGACCCTCATTACCTGGCGCGCCTCCAACGCCATTATGTCATGTTCAAGGAAAAGGTCGATAGAAAACCATATAGAGGAAAGCCTTTTGAGTCGCCAGGCAAAACAAAACGTGTGGTTAAAGAGACTGCACTGCTTGGCCGGGATCAAAAACCGGCTGTACGCGAACAACCCAAGGTAGGACGCAACAGACCTTGCCCCTGCGGCTCTGGCAAGAAATACAAAAAATGCTGCATGTTGAAACCGCAAGGAGGAACTACAAGGAAAGGAGTACCACAAACCATGGACCAGGAAAAGCCATCCGGGAAGGCCGATGACAGACGTAACATTTCCGGCTCGTCTTTTACAAGCGGAGAGATCAACGAGGCAAAGGCCATGGTGAAGCGTGTCGCCGGCCGTTTGCAACGAGACCCACAAGTAGATGTGATTGATCACGATATGAAGGAAAAGCTCGAAGAAGACCCACGTATTGTCTTTGCATTACTCCACCTGTTGCTTAAAGACCACGCCCCGAAAGGACGCAGGCGCGAAATGAGCACAGGCTATGAGGCATATCTTATCTTGATAGAAGAGGCCTTGACTCAGATTCGTTATTCTGTGGAAAGAAAACGGCAATGGGCTGTTGATGCGGCAGAACGTATTCAGAAAGAGATCGCTGCCAAGGCGTTTGAGTTGACGGTAGATACCCGAGTGCAGGCCGACCTGGTGCAGGCACTGTATAATGCCAGGCTTGAACTCCATCCTGATATCAAGGCGAAAACCGAGGAGCTTAGCCAATATTACGGTCGTTTTACCACACGAACCGGACCACCGGATATGGATCGATTGTTTGACGCACTGGTCGCAGATGGCCCTGATAATCCCTTTGAGCTGCACGAACAGGTCATGGCCGAGTTGAATCTCCTGGCCGTCGAAGGGCAGTTAGCGGCCATCGCAGGGATGGCAACAGCGCGCAATCCACTGATCCGCGAGCTTGCTGCCTTCATGCTCCTCCACCCAAACCGCGAAGTCCGCACCCATGTGCCAACGATATTTATGCAGGTGGCTAATCCGGACACCGTTGCTCCGCACACCCTTCGGCGCATGATCGTTCTGCGCAACTGGCTGCCTGAAGCGGAGCGCCCTGCCCTGGATGAACTTACAAAAAACGTACGCCTGGCCCGTGTGCAATGCGCACCAATGCCGCGGATTCAGTCCGTCGAAGCCTATGCTTCCCCCTTTGATGGTTCTGGTGTTCAGGCGGTTGTAGTAGCGAGCAGGGAAAAACAACGTTATCAAGTGGCAGGCATGCTGGTGCGTCAGGGAGAGGGAATCCGAGATGCTTGGGGAATGAGTCGCATGAGCAAAGCGGACGTGAAATCCATGTTGCGCGAGATGGGCCAAGACGGAATGGCAGATCCGGTCGAACCAGCCTATCTGGAACGTCTCGTTTCACACTTCATCTGGCAGGGACAACAGCATGGCAATCCCCCTCCGCCTGAACTGTTGCAGGTGGCTGAAGCAATGGGCAGTGTGGACTGGCATCCGCGACCAGTGGTATTTGAGAAGGAGCTTGTCGCCCTGGAGAAGGCTGGAAATATACGATCCTTCACTCCTAACGATATCGTCAGGATCCTAGATGAAAGTGGAGACTGGCCGGAGAAGATGCAGGTTGCCAGTTCATGGTTTGAAGATGATGCACGGGTGGATGATCTTTTGAAGAAAAAAACGGATTTGCCTTCACGCAGTCCGGAAATCCTGGCACAAGCCAGCACGCTAATTTTAGACGAAATCCTTGTGCAAAAGCGCAACGTATGGAGTGAACGTCTGCTCTGGATGGCATTATGGGCTAAATCCCGCAAAGGCCGCGGCAAATTGCCTTGGCAGAGCTTTTTCATTGTTGCGCGCGAACTCCACCGCGGCGTCCCTCTAAACAAAATCCCCATGATGGCCGCCGTCGCCGAACGATCTGTCTATTCAGCGATACGGCGAATGGAAGAGATGCCGGGATGATCGGGATGGCCCATGAAGGATGATGATGACAACGGCATCCTCGTGCCCCGTCTCATAAATTCTGTATTCAAAATTGGCAAAATGTAATGTCTAAAAAATGGTTACATTTAATCCACTTATCGGAGACGGGGAACTCCGAAATTCGAATATCGAAATGCGTACTGTTCTCAAGGCGTAGGCCGCAAACAAACTCGAATGACAAAAATCCAAATTTCAAAAAAACCATAAAATCCAGGTAGTAATCTGCATTTGTTGTAACTTCTCAAAAAGTCCGGGTAATCTCCCGATAGTCGCTAATAGGTTGCTTCGTAGGGCAAGGAGAACCGCTGAATCCCGCCTATGGCGGGACCATTTCATATGATACCTAACCAGCCAGCTACTTAAGGCATTGGAGGCCGAAGTTCATCCCGCCCAAGGCGGGACTTGCCCGGAGGCTTGTTGCCATAACCTCAAGCGTACCCGGACTT
>JAUVJO010000155.1 GCA_030592345.1 Deltaproteobacteria bacterium | reverse complement strand
TGACATTTGTGTCTTCCCCCTGCATCACCATCTCGTCGGATGGTATGACCATCCCGTAATGAGCCGAAGCCACGCCTGCCGTCATAAGAGCCAGCACCAGCAACAAAACAAACACCATACCCTTTTTCATGATAACCTCCTTTGCTGAAAAAAAAGCCACGACACTTGTCACCTTCTGATGACATTAACCTTCACGGCTTCGGTGAGATTTCAAACGGAATAGCAGGCGCTTCAGCGCCCGGTTATTGTAAACCAAAAGACTAGATCATCTTTCCCTTGTCAAGTACAGGGGGACCGGCCCTTCGAGCCTCCCCTTGCTTTTTTGGAAGACCGCGATATTGCCTCGTGCACTATTCTCTGCTCTTCTTGAGATCCTCCACTAGTCGGTACGGTATGCGCAAATTCCCTCTTCCGCTCCCCAGCCGGACATCTGGCTTTGCTGCTCCGTGAAAATCCGATCCTCCTGTCATCAACAGGCCATGGCGGCGTGCAAGCCTCTCATACAGTGCGGTGTTCGTCGGTCCGTGCCCAGGACAATAGACTTCCAGGCCTTCTAATCCAGCCTGTTTTAAGCCTGCCAGAATGTCGTCCAATGCTGTTTCGTTCTTTGCATTAAGCGTAAACGGGTGGGCCAGCACCGGGACACCTCCTGCCTGCAAAATCGCCTGTATGGCTTCAGCAGGCAGGAGTTGATACCTTTCGACATTGGCAGGCCCCCCTTTTTTTAAAAACCTCCTGAACGCCTCATCAAAGCTTTTAGCCACTCCCTTGTGAACGAGCACCTGGGCAATGTGAGGTCTTCCAATCTGACCGCCACCCGAAAACGCAGCCACCTCGTCATATCGTATATTCACCCCTAGTTCTTGGAGCTTTTGAACTATTTTCACGTTTCTGGTGGCTCTGGCTTCTTGCAGGGTCTTAAGCGTTTGCGTCAAAGAGAAGTCATCAAGCCTCATTAGGTAACCCAGGATGTGCATGGTGCCTGAGGAAAAATCGGCGCTGATTTCAATACCAGAGAGGATTTCAAGGAAAGGGGATTGGGGGCGGTCTAAGGCCTCTGCCGATCCTTCGATTGTGTCATGATCTGTAATGGCAACGGCCCGGAGGCCAATTTTTTTGGCTAGTTCAATGATCTTAAGGGGTGATAGCGAACCATCAGAGGCTGTGGAGTGGACGTGAAGGTCTATATAACCTGGGTGTCGGGAGACTATTTCCATGAGGGAAAACTGATACGTCTCCTACAGACCAAGAGTGCTTTCCCTGGCTTCTTCCTTTGTCTTGCACTCGATACACTGGGTTGTAACGGGCCTGGCCTTGAGGCGTTTGATAGAGATTTCTTCGCCACAGGTCTCGCAAATTCCATATGTGCTCTTTTCAATTCGCAAGAGGGCTTCGCGGATTTTTCCGATCAGTTTTCTTTCCCTGTCTCGTATGCGAAGCGTGAAGTTCCGGTCCGCTTCCATAGTTGCCCGATCTGTGGGATCAGGAAAAGCAACCTTCTCATCCGTCATACCAGATACTGTTTCACTTGCCCCAGCCAGTAGCGTTTGCAGACGTTCGGTCAAAAGCTCTTTGAAAAATTCCAGGTCCTTCTTTTTCATTGTATAACCTAAGGGCTGAAAAAGAAAAAAAGAGTCATATCAAATAAGCCACTCGGCTTCTGAGCATCCGACCGCAAAGTATGACCCATGTATTATTGAAAGCTTCTTTGTTCCCAAAAATAGAAATTGATATCACAGCAAAACAGGCTTGTAAAGAGAAAAAAAGCGGTCGCTTCACACGCACATCTTGTCTTGCAATTCGTTCAATCAATTGGTAATTTGAATTCAGCAATGATATAGACTTTCACATATTAAATTTCACAAGGCCAGAGGGAGGAGGCTGTATTATTATACGCCGACGACCGATAACGCGGTGAAATTTAATATGTGAAAGTCTATAGATATGTCTTCCGTTCTGGTAAGACATTCTTTTGGGCAAAATAGCGATCCTCTGCCTTGCCAATTATTTGTGAGAGGGAGTGAAAGAGAATCTTGGTTTTCCGATCAATGGCTAAAGGCTTTTCTGGCAAGCAAAGATTTTGTGTCTGTCTGCTATGCCTGGGGACTTCATCTGTAGCGGTTCAACTTGTCATGATCCGCGAGGTGATGTCCAGCTTTAGTGGCAATGAGTTAGTCATCGGGCTAGTCCTTGGTGCGTGGCTTCTCTTTACAGGTCTTGGCAGCGCCCTGGGTGTACCACTGGCAAGAAGGCAAAGGCCGGAAAGAACGCTTTTTATCGGTCATATGTTGATAGCAATCATGCCGTTCTTACAAATTGCAGCCATCCGGGGCCTTCCTCTCCTTTGGGTACGAGGTGAAATGCCGGGTCTCACCTCGGCTATTGTCTCCAGCACCGCGATCCTTATTCCCTACTGTCTTGTTGGTGGCGCGATGCTGCCCGTAGCCGGGGCCCTCCTTGAGGGAAAAGACACCACCAGCAAGGTCTATATTGTCGATAACATGGGAGACATCGCAGGCGGGCTCCTGTTCAGCCTTCTGTTTGTCTACGCCCTTTCCCATTGGGACAGCCTGGTGGCCCTCGGGTTGCTGAACCTCTTTGCCGCCGCCGTGATGACCTCTCGTGCTCTCCTCCCGGTCTTGGTGATCATGGGGCTTGGAATGCTGGTAGCCAGACCTCTTGATCTGCACACGCTATCTTGGCGTTTCCCTGGCCAGAACTTGATCCTGCACAAGAACACTCCCTTTGCCCAGCTCACTATTTCAAAAACCGGTCAGCAGCTTAACGTCCTGCAAGATGCGATCCCTTTGTTTTCAACCGGAGACCTTGATATGGAGGCCGTGGCCCATCTTCCTTTGTGTCAGGCTGGGCAAGGCGCCAATGTTCTTTTGATTGGCGGGGGTATCTTTGGAACTATTGAGGAAATTGCCAAACACAAACCACGGCGAATAGACTATGTTGAACTCGATCCTGCTATCCTCGACCTGGACAGGCTCGTTGACCGGAGTCTTTCCCACGCCTTTGTGCGGGTCCATGTAGGTGACGGGCGTCTTTTTATGAAGAAGACAGCCGCAAAATATGACGCTGTTATTGTTGACCTGCCAGACCCTGAAAACACGCAACTTAACCGGTTTTACACCCAGGAGTTTTTTGACGAAGCAAAATCAATACTCGCCCCAGAGGGCGTCCTCTCCTTTTCCCTAGTAGGTGCTGAAAACTACCTGGAAGAAAAGGGCCTTGATCTCAATCGTTGCGTTTATGCGGCCGCGAAAAAGGCCTTCAAGTACGTCCTGGTATTTCCCGGAATCACACACTATTACCTGTGCTCAAACGCACCTTTGACAAGCAAAATAGCCGGCATCTTGGCCGAACGCAAGGTCGCCACTACACGCCTTGTAGACTATGATCTTTCATCAATGGCAGATCCTTTTCGCATGGACCTTCTAAAACGCCTCCTCACAAAGGAAGACGTCCCACCAAACCAGGATCTCTCCCCCCATGCCTTTGGGTATCTTCTTGATCTATGGCTCAAGAAATCCGGGAGTCCAAGAACGCTCCTTTACGTGATGTTTGTCCTGGTCCTGGTATTTGCGGTCATGGCGTGTCGCAAGGACCCTCTGCGATTTACAATCCTGACGTCCGGATATGCCGGGATGGCCTTTGAGCTCTCCCTTCTCTTGTTGTTTCAGGTAATATATGGTTACATTTATTTGCGGATGTGTGGCCTCATAACCCTGTATATGATAGGTTCTGCCTTGGGAGCCGTGGCGTCCGGAAAGTTGAAGAAGACCGCCTCCTGGCAGGTCCTTGCCTGTGACGCAGGGCTTATCATGTTGTCTGCCCTGGCCTGTGTCGGTGCTCTGGCCGGAATCCGCATAAAGAGCGACATCTGGCTGTTTTCAGTACAATATGTCGTCATTCCGTCTCTAATCTTTCTAGTAGCCCTTGCAGCCGGGTGTCAATTTTCAGCAGTCTCTCGTGTGGCCCGGGGCACGGGGGCAGAGATAACGGGACGGCTTTATCTGGCAGACCTTGCAGGTGCTGCCTGCGGTACGATATTGACAGGGCTCCTGTTTCTTCCTAAGATTGGGATTGTCGGTGTATTGATCTCGGTTTTCGTCTTAAAAGCCCTGAGCTTGGGACTCAATATCGTATATCGGAATACGGTTGAGTAGGTATGCTCAGCACGGCCACAATTGGAGCTTTTGCCGCGAAAGAGTGCCTAAAGTGAACTAAAGTGTCTAAAGTGAGCTAAAGTTGAGGACTTGAAGATATTATTATAATAAAAACCGGTCGTTGGTCCTTTAATTTTAGGCACTTTAGCTCACTTTAGGCACTTCAGAAAAGCGCAGTTAATGCCCCTTCGGAGTATAAACCAACCAATTGCGAACAGACCATATGGAAAAAACCCGAAGAGATTTCATAAAAACTACCTTTTGCGCTACCTGTGGTGCGGTACTCTTTCCATGGAACTGCGCGTGGGCCAAAGGGGATTTTTCTGCGAAAGACCCCCATGTAAAGGAAGCCTATTTTTATGATAAACTGGCCAGCGGTGCAGTCCGGTGTGGCACTTGTCCACACGAATGCACGATTGTGCCTGGCAGTCGCGGAAGATGCCGGACCAAGGTGAATATCGAGGGAAAGCTCTTCACAATCTCCTATGCTAACCCCTGTGCGGTGCACGTTGATCCAGTGGAAAAAAAGCCGCTCCAGCATTTCTACCCCGGAACCAAGGCGTTTTCACTTGGCGTGGCCGGTTGCAATTTTTACTGCCTGAATTGCCAAAACTGGGAGATATCTCAAACCAGCCCGGACAAAACACGCAATTACGACCTTCCCCCGGACGAGGCCGTGCTTATGGCTTCCGGTTATGGGTGCAAAAGTATTGCATATACGTACTCGGAGGCGACAACTTTTTATGAATACATGGTCGATATGTCCACCAAGGCCAGACAATCCGGGATCAAAAATATTTGGGTGAGCAATGCATACATGAGTCAGGCTGCCTTGAACCGGCTATGTGATGTAATAGATGCCGCGAGTGTGAATCTCAAGGCATTTTCAGATAAGATATATTGGGATCTTAACGGAGGGCACCTCGAGCCGGTCCTTGAAAGCTTCAAGACCTTGCACCGCCGCGGGGTATGGATGGAGATCATCAACCTTGTTATTCCGACCTACACGGATGACATGGAGATGATCAAAAAGATGTGTGGGTGGATTCTCAAAAACCTTGGGTCTGACTATCCCCTCCATTTTTCGCGGTTTTTTCCACAGTACAAACTGGTCCATCTGCCTGCGACACCGGTTGAGATCCTGAAACAGGCCAAAGAAGTGGCCCTAAAAGAAGGGCTTCATTACGTTTACATCGGCAATGTGCCCGGCTTGGGCAATAAGATCATATGCCCTGGCTGCAAGCGCACAGTGGTTCTGAGAAGGGGATACACGCTGTTGGAAGACCACGTGAAAGATGGAAAATGCGAGTTTTGCGGGACCCGGATTAGCGGCAGGTGGGATTAGTCCTATAGTATTTTAGTAACCGTTCACAGGTTCAATGGTTCAGGAGTTCAGGGTTCACCGAAAATCTGAACCATCCTACGAGCAAGGTTATTGATAGAAAGATAACCCTGAATCCCGCTTTCAGCAGGGAGATCTGAACCTGTGGACGCCTACGTATTTCGGAGGTTATGTTGCGATCATTGATAATGAAAAGGTTACTCGGCACAGTTCTTTCAATTGCTCTAGTTTTTACTTGTACCACGGCTTGCTTATCCGCTTCAGGTGCCGGCCGCGACAAGATACGTAAGCCTGCGGTAGCAGGCATGTTTTATCCTGGCGCGCCTGAGGCACTCAAAGAGACGGTTCGCACCCTTTTTAAAGATGCTCCGAGCGTTGACGTGCCCGGAAAGATTCGAGGCCTTGTCGCCCCCCATGCCGGATATGTCTATTCGGGTATTGTAGCTGCTGCCGGATACAAGCTGATAGACCCTTCTACTAAGACCGTTATCCTCTTGGGGCCGAGTCACAGGTTCCCTTTGCGGAAGGCATCCATTGCTGAAGCAAAAGCCTATCGAACGCCACTAGGAGACATTGCCCTGGCAAAGTTTGTCCGAACCCTCAAGAACAAGCCGCTCTTTGACCCGGTGCCTGAGGCTCACGAAATGGAACACTCCCTTGAGGTTCAACTTCCCTTTCTGCAAGTGATGCTCGCAGATTTTGAGATTGTCCCGATTCTGACCGGCCATGCAAATCCCGAGGCCCTTGCCACAACACTCGCCCCCTGTATTGATGATGACACTCTAGTTATAGCAAGCTCGGATCTTTCTCACTATTATTCATATGAAACTGCCGTTAGCCTGGATAAAATCTGTACGACAGCCATCCCTGCCCTCAAATTCTCTGACATGCCCGTGTGTGAGGCCTGTGGTAAACAGGCTGTCTTGACATTGATGCATATTGCCAGGATCAAAGGCTGGCAGGGTATGTTGATCGATTATAAGAATTCCGGGGACACAGCAGGGGACAAAGACCGCGTTGTGGGTTACGCTAGTATTGTTTTTACGGACAGAAAGGAGAAGTCGGGGGAAATGAAAGAGACGCTCTCTACCCAGGATAAAAAAGCCCTCCTTAAGCTTGCTCGTTCTGCGATTAAGGCAAAGCTTGTAAAAGGCACCAAGGTCGAAAGGCCCGAGCCACGTTCCACTGCCTTGACACAAGAAGGGGGATGTTTTGTGACACTACACAAGCACGGTCAACTCCGCGGTTGCATCGGAACTATTGAGGCGGTCTCATCCATTATGGAATGCGTAGAAAAAAACGCTCAAAGCGCTGCATTTGGTGATCCAAGATTTTCCGGCTTGAGCCGTAAAGAACTTTCCAAGATAGACATCGAGGTAAGCATCTTATCCGTGCCGGAGAAGCTTCGTTTCAAAGACAGAGAAGATCTCAAGCGCAAGCTTCAACCCCTAGTTCACGGAGTGATCCTGTCTCGCGGCTTCAATCGATCAACCTTCCTTCCCCAGGTGTGGAAACAGTTGCCGGACAAGGAACAGTTCCTTGAGCACCTGTGTCTAAAAGGCGGTATGCCCCCAGAGGCATGGCAGGACCCAGAGACCACCGTGCAGGTGTATCAAGCTGAGGTCTTTGGCGAAGAGGATTTCAAATAGGCTATACCTCGGAAGGTCACAAATTGCGCTTTTCTCGGTGAGTCATGAGCATCAAGAGCAAGGCGGGAAGGCGCGGAATATAGACTTTCACATATTAAATTTCACAAGGCCAGAGTGAGGAGGCTGTATTGTAATACGCCGACGACCGATAACGCTGTGAAATTTAATATGTGAGAGTCTATAGCTGGCTATTGCAAGCCTGAGCAACACGGCTATTGATGTTCATGGCCGGCGAAAAAGTGT
>JAUVJO010000157.1 GCA_030592345.1 Deltaproteobacteria bacterium | reverse complement strand
TTCGTGGTCTCACCCACCCTCTTTTGGTCCAACAGGTTGAAATGGGTGAGGCACGTGCCGCATACCAAAACGCTTACACCCTGGGCCTCCAGATGTTGTATGGCAGGCAAGGTCTCTGCCCCTTCAATCGTCAGTTTGACTCCACTGTTAAGGAAAACCAATCTCCACAGGGCATCTCCCATTTCATTGAGGGTTTTGATAAAACTAAGAATTAGCCCTGAACCCAGCACATCATCGCCGGAGCCCATGGTATCCTTTGGGATCAACACCAGGGTCTTTTCGTCCGATTTAGCCAAATCCTCGTCGGTGGATTCGCTGCCGTTTTCCTCAGACTTGACAGCCTCGATCTCAAAATCATTGTCATCCTGCTGAAGAGAGGCGCTGAAACCCTGGCTTTCGCAAAAACGGACAACGTTTTCTGCCGAGGCGGCATTGTCTACAATCACAGTAAATTCCGCAAGCTCTGGATTCGATTCAATAAAATGCTTGGTCCTGAGTACCGGCTGTGGACAGGCAAGCCCCCGGCAGTTCAATGTTTCCATGTCACTTTTCCTTTTGGTAATTGAAGGATGTCTCTGTGCAAACCCTTCCTGTAAGTGTTCACAGGTTCAGGGTTTCCCGCTGAAAGCGGGATTCAGGGTTAGGGAAAAGACTGAAATTGGATCCCCGAATTCTTGTAAAAAAATACGGGTGTTGCCACATCATTGCCAAGTGCCATGTTCAAGATTTGTGGGGATGTCGAAGCGGTCGATTTTCCCCTACAAAACGTTTACAAAATGGCGTATGAAGATGAGAATACAACTTATGAACCCCTGAACCTTTGAACCCGTGAACGATTACCCCTTCTTTATCTCCTACCTTCCATGCAAGTGTCAAATAGGTAATATTGATGGAACTCGGGCATTGTTATTGAAATATTAAATGGCCTGTCCACATCTGATCCTTGTTGCCGTCCCCTGCCAGTCGATGAACGGAAAACAAAGAACTGTGAACGGTTACCACCCAAGTTCCTTGACATGAACGGATCGGAGCCAGTATATGTCCTTCGTATGGTAACTATAGTCTTTCAGAAAAAGATTTTGGGGTTATCGGTTTTGTCAGGAAATGTGAGTTCGTACTCTTTACACAGCAGATCCTGGATACTAGATACTAGATTCTGGATAGAAAAAAAGAAATTCCTTGTTTTAACCAGCATCCAGGAACCAGCATCCAGTATCTGTTCATTTCTTTTGGGCCAAAAACATTATCTTAGAATCTACAGGAGGATCTGAAAGATGCGTGTCGCTATGTACTACAACAATAAGGACATCCGGGTGGAGGATATCCCAACTCCCCGGATAGGCCCGGGGGAACTGCTGGTGCGTATAGATGCCAGCGGCATCTGCGGCAGTGACGTGTTGGAATGGTATCGGGTCAAAAAAGCCCCTTTGGTGCTTGGCCACGAGATCGCCGGAGAAGTGGTTGAGGTTGGAGATGGAGTTGATCGTTACAAAAAGGGGGACAGGGTTGTCTCGTCCCACCATGTGCCCTGCAATACGTGCCGTTTCTGCCTCAAGGGACATCACACGGTGTGTGATACGCTGCGCCGAACAAATTTTGATCCTGGCGGCTTTGCCGAATACGTGCGGCTGCCTGCCATCAACGTGGATCGAGGGGTATATCTTATTCCAGACGGGGTTTCCTTTGAAGAAGCGAGTTTTGCAGAGCCCCTGGCTTGTGTGCTCCGCGCACAAAGGATAGCAGGGCTTGGGCCTGGTGACGCAGTTCTTGTGATTGGAAGCGGCATCGCTGGCCTGCTCCATATACAGCTTGCCCGCGCTACGGGAGCAGGACGTGTCGTAGCCACGGATATCAATGAGGCCCGCTTGGCCGCTGCCAAACGGTTTGGAGCTGACACTGTGATCCATGCAAACGAGGATGTGTTGGCTGAGCTGAAGAGGGTAAATGATGGTTGGCTCGCGGATAAGGTTATCGTATGTACTGGCGCAAAATCGGCCAACTCACAGGCATTAGGCCTCGTGGAACGCGGCGGCACCGTGTTGTTTTTTGCACCCACGGACCCTGGTGTCACGATTCCTGTCTCCATTAATGATCTTTTCTTTAGAAACGATATTACCCTTTCAACGTCCTATGCTGGAAGCCCGGCAGATCACGTGATTGCCCTTGAGCTGATCCGCGCCCGCCGCGTGCGTGTCAGTGACATGATTACACATCGGTTGGGGCTGGCAGAAACGGCTAAGGGCTTTCAACTGGTGGCCGAGGCCAGTGATTCAATTAAGGTGATTATCGAACCGCAAAGATAGCCACGCTGGTAGACTCGGCGCTGCCACAAGAGAGTGCCTTGTATAAGTGAACTAAGTGTCTAAAGTGAGCTAACGTTGAGGATCGGCTTCTGATAATATTCTTTTCAACTCCCCAATCCAAAAAGAAAGGAGATCGATATGGCAGATGCAGGAGGCGTTTTGGAGGCAAGGGATGTGTCCGAGATGCCATCGGAACATAAGGGAATTAAGGGAAAACAGATTAAAGGTGGGGACAACCTTGGGTGGGGAACGAGAAATCGGCTCTCCCGACTGATCAAGCCGGATGGACACTGCCAGTTTCTTCCCATAGATCATGGTTATTTTCAGGGTCCCACCAGGTGTCTTGAAAGACCGGGTGAGACGATCAGGGATCTCTTTCCTTATGCCGACGCCTTGTTTGTCACCAGGGGGGTTTTACGCACCTGTGTGAACCCGGATATTGACACCCCCATTATTTTGAGGGTTTCAGGTGGCACCAGTGCTATTGCTGAGGATCTTTCAAATGAGATCATCACCACGTCTGTAGAAGAAATGATCCGGCTGAACGTAGCTGCCGTTGGGCTTTCCATCTTTGTCGGAACTGATTACGAGAGGCAATGCCTGGAAAATCTGGCCATGCTCATCAGTGAGTGTGAGGACTACGGTATCCCTGTAATGGCCGTCACGGCAGTCGGCAAAGAGCTTGAGAAAAGAACAGCGCGCTACCTGGCGCTATCGTGCCGTATCGCTGCTGAGTTGGGTGCGAAAATCGTAAAAACATATTACTGCACCGAAGATTTTGAAAAGGTAACTAATGGATGTCCGGTACCGGTTGTCATGGCAGGTGGACCAAAGTGCGAAACCGAGCTGGAGGTCTTTGATTTTGTCTACGATGGTATTGACAAGGGTGCTATCGGAATCAACCTGGGAAGAAATGTCTGGCAAAACCCCCACCCCGTGGCCATGATGAGAGCTCTTAACGCTGTAGTCCACGATGGGGTCACCCCAAAGCAGGCATTCGATCTGTTTAAAAGCCTGCAAAATGCGTAAGCGATCACAGGTTCAGGGTTCTCTTTGCCCGGAGGTTTGTTGCCTTTCGAGGTATAGCTCTCAGCCATCAGCTATCAGCTACGATTTTAGCTAAAGTTTCAAGCTGAGAGCTGACCGCTGAGAGCTGACTGCCAAATCTTCGTATGCAAAAACAACAATACAGACCAGTTCATTACTGTGTTTGAAGGCTTTTCGTTCAGGCACTATTTATAGAGGACCAAGCTGAGTATATTTTTCCCCCCGTCCCGACGGTAATGGACTTCGTCTGCTATTTTGCGGACGAGAAATACGCCTAATCCCCCAATTTTGCGCTCAGAGATATCCGGGGTTACGTCCGGATCAGCAAGAGAACGGCTGTCAAAAGGTATTCCGCTATCTGAAATCTCTATTATGAATCGGGTATCATCGGCCTGGCTGCAACTCACTTCGACATCACCGGGCCCCTCAGGATAGGCATAATTGAAGATATTGACCAGGACCTCTTCAGTTGCCAGCTCTATCTCTTTAACCCTTTTGCCGGAAAATCCTTTTTCCTTTGCACATCCGGATACGAATTCAATAAATCTTTCCAGATGTTTTATTTTGGCTGGCAGTTTCATCCTTGACATATAGTCTTTCAGAAAGAGATTTTGGGGTTATCGATGTTGTCAGGAAATGTGAGTTCGTGCCCTATTCTAAACAGATACTGGATTCTAGATACTCGATGCTGGATTAACGATTGGAAATTGAACAGCAGGATTTTAAACTCGCGCCCCGTTTCCCGACTTTTTTTACATCTGTGCAGGGGCGGCTTCCACTGATTCGTGGATTGGAATAATATAGACTTTCACATATTAAATTTCACCGCGTTATCGGTCGTCGGCGTATTACAATACAGCCTCCTCCCTCTGGCCTTGTGAAATTTAATATGTGAAAGTCTATAGAACTGAACCCTGAGATCTCAAATACCTCTTTCACTGCGTCTTGCAGGTTTGAGAGCATGCATCTCCCAGTTCTGGATACGCCCATGGGTGCCCCTAGCCCCTCTGTAAGCTGGGGCAGCGAGCTGAAAAGCTGAAAAACATTCGGGCTAAAAGTCAGCCAAGGACTTGAACCGTAGCCCTTCGGGGCAGACCGCCACGTCCGGCTCTTCGCCTTTTTCAAAAGGCCAACACAAACAACCATCCGGAGTAACGTATTGGGTGCCTCCAGCTTCCGGAGTAACGTATTGAGTGCCTACAATCCCAATGTATTTAAGGGCAACATGGTTTGGACCATAGGAAACATCAACAGCATTGTTGGATGGAATTGCAATAGATACTCTAATGGCATCTCCCTGTTTCAGATTATAGACTGATTCACCCAATTTGTTGGTCCCACCTGTTTCAGGTAACACCATGACGATGTCTCCTTCCCAGAATCCCACGCTTGTGTAAAGGGCATCGTCCAGTGGAACGGAATCGAGTCCGGGAAGCGTGCGCGCGTCCAGATGGAAGCCTTCATCAGGAAAACCATTCGTATGGTATGGACCTGGCAGCGCTATCACGGTCACGCGAGGATTCGCTGTAAGTACCATAGCCAGTTGCCCGTCTTTTCGTCTGAAACGCCCGGTCTGCTCTGCATCAGTCCAGATCTTGCTTTTGTTGTGTTTCAGAACGCAGTCCACAATGTTCAGTTTGATATCGCTTTCCGGTTTCATCTGAAGCACAATCTGCCACTCGTACATGGCCTCATTCCAGGGATCTGTCGTTGCAGAGCGCAACTCATCCGAAAATGCGAAATCAGCAAAGCAAGGATCCTGACGTAGTACACCCGCAGTGTTCGTGAAAAACTCCGGAGGGTCGTAGATATAATTACCACTACTGTCCTTCTCAGAAAAATCACTGAAAAAATTGATCTTCTTTTCAGAACGGTCCTTGTTGTAAATAACAACCTTTCGTTCGCTGTAATCCCGGAATTGAAGAGTATGTAATGGATCCCACCCCACGGCATCAAACTCCGGGCAATTCCCTGCAAACACCGGTGTTGTCAACAAAGCGAGTGCAAGTGAAAGCATAATAATTTTTCTAATCATGGTTCCCTCCTTTTTTAATTCAACCCTCAAAACCCTGATTCCCCAATGATAACCCATTTGCAAAGTTTTATCCCACCTCCTTCCTGGTTTGTCCTGGTGGACGTTTCCGTGGATGCTGAAATGGCTGAAGGAAATTTTGATGACGGCCCTTTTGCCAAGCGCTATCATTCACCGTAGTCCAATACTACAATATCACATCCTGTTTAGACTTGATCGCAGTATATAGATGTTGTGTGATAATTTGCTACTATATATCGCGTGTGACCTGCTGAAGTCATATAATTTTATAAAATTGAAACATAATTAATATTTACTATATGTTTATATCAGACAGTCAACAAAAAAATCAACAAAAAAATAACCGGTTGAAAATTATTCTGTAACCGCTCAAAAAGTCCGAATACGCCTGAGGTTATGGCAAAAAGCCTCCGGCTGATTAGGTTTTATATGAAATGGTCCCGCCACAGGCGGGATTCGGCGGCCCTCCTTGCCCTGCGGAGTATCCTAATAGAAACTATCGTGACATTACCCTGAATTTTATAGAAGTTCCGACTTGATCCATATGACACCATAGTTGTTCCATTTTTTCTTGATTATGGCCATAAAGACGGCTATAATTTTTTATTCAGAATACGGATCGAAATGGGCGTTCTCGCTTTTCGATTTTTTCATTGTAAAGGAGGATAGAAACTATGAGGTTTAGAAAATACTTTGACATTGAAAATAGTTATCGCAAAAAGTTCCTTGATATTGTTGATGCGGAAAAACTAAACAAAGGCGAATTTGTTGTCCAGGAAAAGGCGCATGGCGCCAATCTTTCTTTCTGGTATGACGGAAAGGATCTGAAATCTGCCAAGAGGAGCGGCTTTATTAAGGATGACTTTTATGACTATAAGCCGGTTGAAGGCGAAAACAGGGAAAGAGTTGAAAAGCTCTATGCTATTTTAAAGAAAGACGGCTGCGAGTTTAGCGAGTTGGGCGTATATGGTGAATTAATCGGCGGAACATATCCTCACAAGGATGTGGATAAGGACACTTCTTCCACACGAATTCAGAAAGGTATTTTTTACTCGCCGCACAACGAGTTTTATGCCATTGATGTGGCGATAGACTGCCAATTGCTTGATGTCGATAAGTTCAACCAAGTCATGGAGAAGGCCGGTTTTCTGTATGCAAAAACGATTTTCAGAGGTACGTTTGAAGAATGCTTGAAATATTCAAACAGCTTTCCTTCTCAGATTTGCGTGTGGCTGGGTCTTCCCGAACTCGAAGATAACATGTGTGAAGGCGCTGTGATAAAACCGGTATTTCCCCAATTCCTTAGTGATACAACGAGAGTAATTCTAAAAAACAAGAATGAGAAATGGGCGGAAAAAGCAAAGGCAAGAGATAGGCCCAAAAAACCTCAAACGACGTTGTCTGCAAAAGGCGGCGAGCTACTTAACGAGATGAGGAGTCTTGTCACAGAAAACCGGCTTCGCAACGTATTATCAAAAACCGGGCCGATTGGGCAAAAGGAATTCGGCAAACTCATCCAGTACTTTTCAAAAGATATACTTGAAGACTTTTTCAAAGACCACATGGAGGAATATAATGCCCTTGAAAAAAAAGAGCAGAAGGAATTGACACGCAAACTGAGCCAGAAATCCGCAGAGATGATACGCCTTAATTTCATGAACATCGTTGATGGAGAATTTTAGAAACAGGGAAGGGCTTTTTGGGGACTTCTAATTCATGGAATGATTGTTCAAGGTGTCCAAAAAGGGAACCACTACGGCCCCGTATCGATCGGAGCCCCAAACGAAGATGTTCGTGATGAGTGTGTGGAGTACGGAAAGATGATAGGGAAACTGGTTAAGAGATATACCTCGAAAGGCCACAAATGACACTTTTTCGCCGGCCATGAACATCAATAGCCGCGTTGCTCAGGCTTGCAATAGCCAGCTATTCCGCGCCTTCGCGCCTTGCTCTTGATGCTCATGACTC
>JAUVJO010000194.1 GCA_030592345.1 Deltaproteobacteria bacterium | reverse complement strand
CGGCCAACCCAAAGCTTACTAATCATTATTATTTGGAAAGAAAGGATACTTACATGGAATATGACATCAAGGATCTAAAACTGGCAAAAGAGGGAAAACAACGCATTGAGTGGGCCAAGCAGAGCATGCCTGTCCTGAAACGGATTGAAGACCGATTTTCAAAGGAAAAACCCCTTAGGGGGATACGTCTCGGGGCGTGCCTTCACGTGACCACAGAAACGGCCGCTCTCGTGCAGGCACTCAAGGCAGGAGGTGCCAAGGTTAGGGTATGTGCTTCAAATCCACTTAGTACACAGGATGACGTGGCAGCCTCTCTTGTTAAGCATGACAAGATTCCGGTCTTTGCCATAACAGGGGAAAACAACAAGACCTATTACAAACATATTCATGCGGTCATTGATTTTAAGCCCATGTACACCATGGATGACGGGGCTGATCTCGTCTCTACGCTTCACTCGGATCGTAAGGAGCTTTTGGAGTTCGTCCGGGGCGGCACAGAGGAAACTACTACAGGGATTATCCGCTTGAGAAGTATGGCTGCTGCAGGAGTCCTCAAATATCCTATCATCGCAGTCAACGACGCCAACACAAAGCACCTTTTTGACAACCGATACGGCACCGGCCAAAGTACGGTAGACGGTATTATCCGGGCCACCAATCGGCTCCTTGCAGGATCGAGCTTTGTTGTATGCGGCTATGGCTGGTGCGGCCGCGGGGTGGCCATGCGGGCGAGCGGAATGGGGGCAAATGTCATTGTCACAGAGGTGGATGCTCTAAGGGCCCTGGAAGCGGTCATGGACGGGTTCTCCGTAATGCCCATAAAGGAAGCTTCAAAGATTGGTGACATATTTTGCACTGTGAGCGGAGACATCGGTGTCATTAGCGGGTCGCATTTTAAGCTCATGAAGGACGGCGCTATTGTTTGCAATTCAGGGCACTTTAACGTAGAGATAGATCTGCCGGCCCTTGAGGGCATGACCAGCAAGACGCGCCAGATCCGCCCATTTGTCGTAGAATATCTTTTGAAGAATGGCAAGAGGATTAATGTCCTGGGAGAGGGGCGGCTGATAAATCTTGCCGCTGCAGAAGGGCATCCTTCCAGCGTGATGGACATGAGTTTTGCCAATCAGGCCCTTTCCGTCGAGTATATGGTCAAGAGAAAAAAACCGCTTCCGGTCGAGGTCTATCCCGTCCCAGAGGAAATCGACAAAAAGATTGCCAGAGAAAAACTCTCGGCCATGAACATCGATATCGACACCCTTACAAGTGAGCAGAAAAAATATCTTGCTTCATGGGATATGGGTACGTAAGCAATGCCTTTCGAGGTATAAACCACCCGGCCCCCTTTGTTGAAAAATTGATTTACCGCAAATCATATTATATGGTATATGTTCCGTATGACGCAGGCCCAGTTCCAATTGGCTTGCACACTTCTGTGAGGGCACTAATCACGGTAGAACTATAGAAAGGAGCGTCGGTGATGAAAAGGAGTCCTAAGTATGTTTATTTTTTTGGTGGTCGTAAGGCAGATGGCAATGCAACTATGAAGACCCTCCTCGGTGGAAAGGGTGCCAACATAGCAGAAATGGTTAAGCTCGACATGCCCGTGCCACCCGGATTCACGATTACTACAGAAGCATGTATCGAATTCTACAACAGGAAGCGCAAATATCCTCCGGGCCTTGAAAAGGATGTCAGGGCCAGCCTGGCCAGAGTCGAAAAATTAATGAAGCAAAATTTCGGAGATCTTGAAAACCCTCTCCTTTTTAGTGTTCGCTCTGGCGCTCGCGCTTCCATGCCCGGCATGATGGAGACTGTGTTGAATGTCGGGCTTACCTCAAAGACCATACCTGCCATGATCAAAAAAACCGGCAACCCGCGTTTTGTTTACGACGCCTACCGTCGTCTGATTGCCATGTACTCAGATGTGGTCATGGAAAAGGCTGCCGGCATTGAGCCGGAAGAAGGCAAGGGGATCAGGCCTCAACTGGAAGGCATGATAGAAAAGGTTAAGGAAAAGAAAGGATATGAAACAGACTTGGACCTCACAGCAGAAGACTGGAAGGCACTTACCGTGGAGTTTAAGAACACCGTGAAAAAGGTCCTCGGGAAACCGTTTCCGGATGACCCCATGGAACAGCTTTGGGGAGCCATTGATGCTGTCTTCCTCTCCTGGTTTGGCAAGCGCGCTGTGGCCTACCGCAGGATTGAAGGTCTCCCTGATGACTGGGGAACGGCCGTCAACGTTCAAACCATGGTTTTTGGAAATATGGGAGACGATTGCGCCACAGGTGTCGCGTTCACCAGGAATCCTGCCACAGGTGAAAATATATTCTACGGAGAGTGGCTCATCAACGCCCAGGGAGAAGATGTGGTTGCAGGTATCCGCACCCCTTTTGCCATCAATGAAGTATCCAAGGTGTTGACCAACCAGCACCTGCCAACACTTCAAAAAACCATGCCCGGACTTTACAAGCAGCTTAACAAAATCAGGCACAAGCTAGACACCCATTACACGGACATGCAAGACATAGAGTTCACCATTCAAGATAGCGTCCTTTACATGCTTCAGACCAGGGTCGGAAAACGAAACGGCCCGGCTGCCATTAAGATGGCAGTTGATATGGTGAAAGAAGGGCTAATCTCACAGGAGACGGCTGTTTCCCGCGTAAAGCCCGAACAATTGGAAGAACTTCTCCACCCAATGATAGATATCGAGGCAGAGAAATTGGCAAAAAAGCTAGGGGCCGGGCTTCCTGCCGGACCGGGTGGGACCGTTGGCCGGATTGTCCTCACAGCAGACAAGGCCGAAGAACTCGGCACCAAGGGTGAAAAGGTGATCCTGGTCAGGGAAGAAACCTCCCCTGAGGATGTGCATGGCATGAAACCTGCCCAGGGCATCCTGACGGCCAAGGGCGGCATGACCAGCCACGCAGCCCTGGTTGCAAGGGGTTGGGGTAAGTGTTGTATTGTGGGCTGCGGAGATATTACCGGTATTGACCTCAAGAAGAAAACTGTGAGTTTCCGCGGCAAAGTGGTGAAGGAAGGCGACTGGATCACCATGAACGGGACCAAGGGAGTTGTCTATGAAGGTAAACTGCCGCTGGTGGCTACAAGCCCGGAGAAGAACCCCAGCTACAAGAAGCTCATGATCTGGGCTGATCACATACGACGTCTTAAAGTTCGCACGAACGCTGACACCCCTGAAGACGCTGCTGTTGCCATGAAATTAGGTGCTGAGGGGATCGGGCTGGCAAGAACAGAACACATGTTTTTTGGGGATCGAATCTGGGCAATGCGAGAAATGATCATGGCCGAGGACGTCAAGGGCAGGGAAAAAGCCCTGGCCAAGCTGTTACCCATGCAGCGCAAGGATTTCTATGGGATTTTTAAGGCCATGAAAGGACGGCCTGTAACCATTAGGCTGCTGGACCCGCCTTTACACGAGTTTGTCCCTCACGAAAAACCTGCACAAAAAGAGATGGCTTCCCTCCTTGGCATCTCAGTCAAGGCCGTGGAGGCCAAGGTCGATTTTCTGTCCGAGTTCAACCCCATGCTCGGCCATAGGGGCTGCCGGCTGGGGATCACTCATCCGGAAATCACAGCCATGCAAGCCCGGGCTATCTTTGAGGCTGTGGCCCAGTGTCGCAAGGAGAAGATCAAGGTCTTGCCGGAAATCATGGTCCCTCTGGTAGGCACCCAGGAAGAATTCATAGATCAGAAGGAAATTATCGACAGCGTGGCCAAGGAAGTCATGAAAAAAGCCGGGGTCAAGTTCAAATACATGGTTGGGACCATGATTGAGATCCCACGAGCAGCCCTGGTGGCAGACGAGATTGCTCAAGAGGCCGAATTCTTCTCATTCGGCACCAATGACATGACCCAGATGGCCTTTGGATATTCCCGCGATGATGCAGGCACCTTTTTACCGGACTATGTACAGAAAAAAATCCTGCCAGACGACCCGTTTCAGGCTATTGATCTGGCAGGTGTCGGGCAACTGATGGAGATTGGTGTCAAAAGGGGTCGCGCTACGCGTAAAGACCTCAAAATAGGCATTTGCGGGGAGCATGGCGGAGAGCCGAGTTCAGTGATATTCTGCCATCAAATAGGTCTCGATTATGTAAGTTGCTCACCTTTCCGAGTACCCATTGCCAGGCTCGCGGCCGCCCATGCAGCCCTGGGTGACAGGAAAAAAAAGTGAGCTAAAGTACTTAAAGTGCCTAAAGTGAGCTAAAGTTAAGACAAGAATATAATAATCTCTTTTCCCGTCCTCAACTTCAGGCACTTTAGCTCACTTTAGGCACTCACACTCATGATCTACCTCGACCATAATGCAACCACCCCAGTAGCCTCAGAAGTTGTTGAGGCCATTAGACCGTATTGGGGGGATGGGTTTGGAAACCCCAGTAGCAGTCATGGCCTGGGACGCCGTGCCAAACAAGCCCTGGAAGATGCCCGGGCCCAGGTGGCAGAGCTTGCAGGATGCTTGCCACAGGAGATCGTATTTACCAGCGGCGGCACCGAGTCAAACAATACGGTCATTAAAGGTGTGGTCCACAGCCTTTCAGACAGGGGCCGCCATATCATCACCACAGCCATCGAACATCCGGCTGTCACCAACCCGTGTCTTTTTTTGCTCTATCAGGGGTATGACGTGACATTTTTGCCGGTCGACTCCACCGGGCAGGTGGAGCCTTCAGCAGTAAAAGAAGCTATCCGACCGACAACCATATTGATCTCCGTCATGCATGCCAACAATGAAACCGGAACGATCCAGCCGATTGAACCAATTGGGGCTTTGGCACGAGAGGCCAGCGTGCTGTTTCACACGGATGCCGCTCAATCAGCAGGCAAAATCCCTATAAAGGTCTCAGGCTTAAACGTGGATTTTCTCTCTCTTGCAGGCCATAAGATGTATGCACCAAAAGGCGTAGGAGCCCTTTTTATAAGAGACGGAATAGTCTTAGAGCCGTTCATGCACGGAGCTGGCCAGGAATCGGGCCGCAGGGCCGGTACAGAAAATGTGATGTTTGCAGTGGCTCTGGGAAGGGCCTGTGTTCTTGCCCGTGAAAAGATGTCAGAAGAGGCCGAACGCGTGCGTCATCTCAGAGACCGGCTTTATGATCTCCTTTCCAAAGACATACCAGGCATTGTGTTGAACGGACACCAAAAGGCACGTCTGCCCAATACGCTAAACATTTCTCTTCCTGGTGTGGATGGAGGACAGTTGCTGGATGCCGCACCTGAAATCTGTGCCTCCACGGGCGCTGCCTGTCACGACCGCTCCGTAAGCCTTTCGCATGTGCTTGCAGCCATGCAGGTCCCAAAAGAGATTGGACGTGGTGCAATACGGCTGACCCTTGGCCGGGAAAACACGGAGGCAAAAATTGAGACTGCCGCTCAAATGATTATTGCAGCGTATAATGACCTGACCAAAGGGATGGGGCATCTATGAATAAACATCTGTGAATCTATAACTGAAATGACATATAAAGCCTGAGTCCTTCTATCTTCTTTTTTGCGTATTTTTCTATCTGGGGACGTACGGAATGTGTCACAAGGACCGGGATAATCTTGGTGCGCAGGTAATTGGAAGCTCTGATCAGGAGTTTGCAAAAGCTGTCGATGTCCTTCCTCCCAAGCTGAGATTTACTTTCACCAATAATGTATACCCTTTTCTTGTTTAGAGTGCCTTCTCCATAAATGTTGATTTCATCATCTCTTCCATCAGGATATTCAATGAATCGCCGATCCATCACTTTTATTTCCAAACCAAGGTCCTTTTGAAGAATACCCGGCAGGTGCCTGATGGCCTCGTTTTCTAAGGTATAACCGACAGAATCCGATAACCCTCCAAAATCCTTTCTTATTTTCTTCTGTTCCTTGACTAGTGACGTCAAAACTTCTTCGGTTTTTTTCTGAGCCTGAATGAGATCCTCAATTCCTTGTTCGGATTTTTTCTGAACTTGAATGAGTTCCTCAATTCCTTGTTCGGATTTTTTTTGAGCTTGAGTCAGTTCATTTTGTCCTAGAGCAAGATCAGACACCCGCTCTGCCAAAGCAGACAAAACACCTTTTAGCTCCTCAAAATCACTCCTCTTAACAGTATCTAAAGTTTCATCCCTAAACTTGTCCATTAGCTTCAGCATTGGAAGCTGGATCTCTCTTGGAAAGCTTTCAATAATATCGCTATATGTTTGCATCTGCCCTCACCCCCTAAAAAGCCAAGGATATGAGTCTGAAGTCAAAAAGGAGTATATTTTTGTCACGGCAATAATCCAAACCTCAAAGAAGGCCACACCTTCGGCAAGTTGCAGAATTCACAGAACACCAAGTTACAGAAAATCTGAGATGTCAAGTTCATATTTACCATTTCAAAGCCAACAAAGCAAGAGGAAGTGGGCACTGTAATCTCCATGACACACCATTTCATCATTCCATGGCTACTCCCCAACACCGGGAATATCCGGGAAAAACAGGAAAGACCAT
>JAUVJO010000008.1 GCA_030592345.1 Deltaproteobacteria bacterium | reverse complement strand
ACTGCCAGCCCTCCGCACATATCACCGTAAAGCGTGCAGTAGCCAACGCCGAGTTCGGATTTGTTTCCTGTGGCAAGGAGAAGACCCCCGAGTTTATTGGAAATGGCCATAAGGAGTGTCCCACGGATACGGGCCTGGATATTCTGGCCTGTCACTTCGGTAGCAACATCTTTAAAAACAGGAGAGAGTTCTTGGAGGAATTTTTCGAATATACCTTCAATCGGCACATGAACGAGTTCAATCCCCAAATTTCGTGCAAGATCTCCGGTGTCTTCAAAGCTCTCCCCGGATGTATATTGAGAAGGCATAAAAACACCCATTACATTTTCCCTGCCAAGGGCCTGCACCGCAATAGAGGCAGTCAGCGCAGAATCAATGCCCCCGCTCAACCCTATCACGGCCCTTGCAAATCCGCACTTTTGGACATAATCTCTGGTACCCATGATAAGGGCCTTTAAGATGGAGACTGCTTCCGTGCCACTCACCGGGTGGTGATCACCTTTTTTAGTATCTGTATCAAAAACGACCATGTCCTCTTCAAAGTCACGTGCGCGAGCCACTATCCGGCCTGTTGAATCAAAGGCCGTGCTCATACCGTCAAAAAGGACACTGTCGTTGCCGCCGACCTGGTTTACATAAAGGAGAGGGACCTTGTACTTTTTGGCAAGATTTCCAAGCATGTCCCACTTAATTTGTCTTTTGCCTGCACAGTAAGGAGAGGCTGAAATGTTTATGATTAGGTTGGCCCCCTGTTTGATCATGTCGGCTACAGGGTCAAAAGGGTAAAGCCTGCGGGAGAAGATATACCTTGAGAAAAGGTCTTTGTCGTTCCAGATATCCTCACAGATGGTCAGCCCGATATTTTGCCCCTTGTACGAAAAAGACGAACATACGTTCCCTGGTTCAAAGTATCTTCTTTCATCAAAGATGTCGTATTCGGGAAGCAACCGCTTGTGAGCTTGATGACAGATTTTGCCAGTATCAAAGAGCACGGCAGAGTTATAGAGGGGATAACCCTCCTCATGCTGATTTTTGTCCACAAACCCGCATATAACGCCGATCCCTGCGACTGACTGAACAAGTGCGTTGAGATGGCGCTGGTTTGCAGCCACAAAGTCTCGCCTCTCCAAAAGATCGCGTGGTGGATATCCAGAGATAACCAGCTCAGAAAAGACGATAAGATCACAGGAAAGGCCTTTTGCCTTCTCTATGAACCCAATCATCTTTTCCGAGTTGCGTCGAAAATCCCCAATAGTGGGATTCATCTGGGCCAGAGCGATCTTCATAGCGCCATTATATTCCACCCACCCTACGCCTTGCTTTTTCTGGTGCCCCGACGAGGCCTTGGCCGTGAGGCTCGCGGCCGTGGCTGCGATGAATCGCCTGCCGCGGCAGGTGGCACCGGAGTGAGCAATGCGTCGTCCGGATACACACAGCTTAGTGAGGCTGCCAGGTATTTCTCAATAGTCGGGATCTGGAAGGACTCGTGCTCAGTGGCAAAGCTGACTGATGTTCCGGTGGCACCGGCCCTGCCGGTGCGTCCGATGCGATGGACGTAGTCCTCCGGGTCCAGCGGTAAGTTGTAGTTGACCACGTGGCTAATGCCCTCAATGTGAATACCTCTCCCGGCCACATCTGTGGCTACCATTACCCTGATGTTGCCCGAACGGAAGTCCTCGAGCGTCCTTATTCGCTTCTTTTGAGCGATTTCGCCGGAGAGCGCTGCGCAACTGATGCCCTGAGCCCTGATCCGATCTGCCAGTCTGCGAACCTGATCCCGGCGGTTGCAGAAAACTAGAACGCGCTTGAGGTTCTGCTGGGTGATCATGTTATACAGAACAGTGAACCTTTCCCTGGTGTCGATAATGTATGCCACCTGGTCGACGGCATCGACGGCCACATGCTCGGGGTCGATTTCAAGTGCAACGGGATCGCGCGTCCACTGCGAGGCAAGTCGGGTCACATCGGATGTGAGTGTGGCACCAAAAAGCATGGTCTGCCGCTTCGTCCTGGGCGGGGTACTACGTACAATCTGGCGTATGTCGGGTATGAAGCCCATATCGAGCATCTCGTCAGCTTCGTCGATGACCAGTATCTCGACTTTGCCAAGGTGTACGTCACCCTGTCGCTTGAAATCCAGCAGCCGTCCGGGGGTGGCCACAATGATATCAACCACCTTCTCTGCGAGCATCTGTTTCTGCTTCTGGTAGTCCATCCCGCCGAACACGGCAGCAACCTTGCTTCGACAGTATGTTCCCAATAGACTCGCTTCCTTCTTGACCTGCAGAGCCAGTTCGCGTGTGGGAACCATGATCAGAGCGCGGGGCGTACCCGGACGGTGTTTCTCGCTTGGCGGATTGCGTTTAAGGTGTGTGAGGATAGTGATCAAGAAGGCGGCGGTCTTACCGGTACCAGTCTGTGCCTTGCCTGTGGCATCTAAGCCTGCGAGGGTCTTTGGCAGTGTCAGGGCCTGGATAGGGGTGCAGTATTTGAAGCCGAGAGAATAGATCCCATGCATGATCTCGATCGGCAGGTCCAGATCATGGAAGCGTGTCTTGTCCTTGGCCGGCTCTACCTGAAACTCCGATGGATTCCATATGGTCTTGGGCGTGGTCTTTGCCCTCTCTTTAGGGGGTGACAAAGGATGTTTGTTTCTGGGGGCTGGCCGTCTGCGACTTTGGGGCCGTTTGGAAACTTCGGGTTTGGAGGAGCGGCGCCCGGATTGCGCTTTGGGCTCTCCTGACTTTTCTTGGTCCGCCTTTTTGTCAGGCTGCCCTGGAGAGGGTGTTGAATCCTTCTGATTCTCGCTGTGGGACAATTTGTTCCAGACTGTCTTGACGAATTTTCGTAGCAATGTTTTCTGTTCCTTTGTTTGCTTCGTTCACTATTGGAATGGTGAAATGGTGAAATATTGGACACGAAGGGTTAAAGTTCTCGAGCCGTCAGGCGAAATCTGCGTGATATGTTGATTTGATATATAGACTTTCACATATTAAATTTCACAAGGCCAGAGGGAGGAGGCTGTATTGTAATACGCCGACGACCGATAACGCGGTGAAATTTAATATGTGAAAGTCTATAGAAGCTTCCCCTTTATTGGCTTCCTTGTCAAGGCAAACCTTTCCAGTACTCCAATACTGCACAAATGCGGCGCAAGTCGTTTCAAGAGGATTCATCCGCCAAGTTCTGAGTACGCCCGCTGTGACGTCAACTTGATTGACACACAACGCTTAATAATCTATACTCCTTACCGATTTAGACCTTGGAGGATTTATTGTGAAAATAACCAGTCTGGATAAAATCGAAAAGATAATGGTCACGATGGAAGGCGCAAAGGACGTCTGTAAGCAGATTCCCATATCAAGAAATGACGGCTCACCCATGTTCTCCTTTCGAGTATTTACCATAGAAAAAAACGGTCACACCCCTTATCATAGACACCCCTATGAACATTTGAACTACGTAATAGAGGGTCATGGCGTCATGGTCACAGAAAGCGGGGAAGAACGCGAGGTGAGAAAAGGCGATTTCGCGCTTGTCCTTCCAGATGAAAAACACCAATATAAGAACAAATCGGCAAGCGAACCCTTAATCATGATTTGCGCGGTTCCCAAGGATTACGAATAAGGCATAATCGTAATATTTTTACGTCTCGGAATTTCTACATCTGTTTGTAATTATATGTCATTCCAATTGTGAGCGAAGCGAACTATAGACTTTCACATATTAAATTTCACAAGGCCAGAGGGAGGAGGCTGTATTGCAATACGCCGACGACCGATAACGCAGTGAAATTTAATATGTGAAAGTCTATATGTTCATTTTGTCGCCACTGACTTGATAGTGGGAATCACAGGAAGGGCTGCTATCTTATGTCTCTTAAGGGCAAACTCGAAACGTTTTATTTCGCTAGCCTCTTGCAGTTTTTGTCCCATGACAAGAAGACTGGTGTCCTGGAGCTAAACCATGACGTCAATAAGGTTAAGATTTTTATAAAAGATGGCATTATTGTCTTTGCTACGAGTTCCCAAAAGGAGCGCAGCTTGGGTCATCTCATAAGAAAACAGGGAATGATCTCGGAAAATGAACTGCAGAAATGTTTGCAGGCGGCCAAAGAGACGAAACGTAAGCTGGGTACGATTTTGGTGGAAAAGGGATATGTTTCTACGGAGACATTGAAAAAAATGTTGCACCACCAAGTCACGGAGGTTTTATACGACGTCTTTCTCTGGAAAGCTGGAGAATTCAATTACAAAGATGTATCCATTAACGTGGAAGGAAAACTTGTCACCCAGATAAACACCATAGGGCTGGTTCTGGAAGCCTCGCGCCGGATAGACGAATGGTCCATCATAAAAAAACAGATCACTAATGACAAGTTGATCTTCAAGATCTCGGAAACAACTCAAGACAAAAAAGAAATCAAACTCAACAACAATGAATGGCGCATCCTTTCCTTGATTGATGGCAGCAGTACCGTAAGGCAAGTGGTCAACAAGAGCGGCTATGATGAGTTTGCTGTTTACAAGATTTTCTGCTCATTATTGTTGTCCGGGCTTATAGAAGAAAGCAAAAAAGCATACGAAAAGACGGAGGCTTTTGCTGAATATTCGCGTATCATAACTATCTATTACGATATTCTTCATGTGATCTGCAAAAACATGGAAACCGAACTCGGAAACAGGGTGTTCACCATATTCGATGAATGCAAGATTGGACTGTCACCCGAACAAAGCAGGCTTTTCGAGAATTTCGACCTGATGAGGAAGCCGGTCGACAGGAATATGGACGTGCTGCTGAAGGCCGTAGAGGCGCATGAAGATTTGGATGAAGGTTGTGCCTTTCTCAGAGAGAGCTTCAATGCTCTTTTGGTGGAAATTCTATACAAGGAGACAGACCTCCTTGGCCTGGGAATCACCCAGACGACACTAAAGGATACCAAACAGGCATTAGCTTACGTTAAGCAATATCAGAAGGACTCAACTGAAAAGGTAAAGATTGTCCATGAGATTGAGGACATTATTGCAAAAATAGGTCGCGGAACCAGTGACAAAAACGAAAAAAAAGCAAACCCTGGTGGAATCGCTTCTTTATTCAGGCTAAAGTAGTTCCATCAGGTGCCTGATATAGCAAGCATTCTCTCAAGTCTCTAGAGGCTGTCCGAGAATGAGATTTTTTTTCAAGATCAAGGAAGGCGATAATTATAACCACAGGAATACATTGAAGTATTTCGAGTCCCGCTCTGCGGGATGAGCCTGACGCAGAGATTGGGGAAAATAGCCATTCTCGGACAGCCTCCTGGTGATGACTCACAGAGGCTAGCTCTTGATCAAGCAGATCGAATTTGTCCCTGTTTCGAAAAACTAATCAGCGGCAATCCTGATACCACCGAAAGCAAGGCAGGACAGAGCAGCCGTCCTGAATAGAGTTTGGGCAATAAAGATCGTGTTTCCTGAAAAAAAAGGTTCAAATAGCAGAACATAATCTGCAACAAACAACAATACAACAGTGGTGATAACCAGGCCAATCAGAGCCGCAATCTTGCCACCAGCGAACTTCTGTTTGGCCTTTTTGAACCCCACCAAAACCAAAACGTAAATAAATGAAGTAAGTAATAGTACGATAAATTTGCTAGTCATAGTTTCACCTCATGCGATTATCATAGGATTTCGAAGCATTGACATGAGCGTCATCTAATAAAAAACCAGGGATGGTACTGAAAGGTCAATTTCTCCTCAACACGTGCCTTCAAGGTTATCCACGCAGAGAAAATCCATAGCAACTACGCCAATGACATCCCCCCTTCCGCACAATTTACACACCAATATATACCTCGAAAGGCCACAAATGACACTTTTTCGCCTGCCACGAACATCAATAGCCGTGTGGCTCAGACTTGCAATAGCCAGCTATAGACTTTCACATATTAAATTTCACAGCGTTATCGGTCGTCGGCGTATTACAATACAGCCTCCTCCCTTTAGCCTTCCCAAAATCTTTATCTTAAAGCCTATAATACCGAACCTTTGAACGCTTACGTTCAATTACATTGATTACATGCAGATTACATCTAAATGTTCGCCGCGCAGTCTCCAATACCATATTGACATCTCGTCACTTAGGTTGTAACAATGAATGTAACCAAAACACTGAGTTGTAGACTATAATGTTTGAGAAGAAATCAACGCAAAAAGTGGGCCGAAACGATCCCTGCCCTTGCGGGAGCGGCCTTAAGTACAAAAAGTGCTGTCTTGGAAAAAAAAATCCGCAGTTTAATACTCTTAAAGACCTCTATTTTAAGAGACACAAGATTCGGCTCAAGGAAAAAAAGGATATTGATGGGATCAGGAATGCCGGACGTCTGGTCATTGATACCCTCGGTCTGGTGGAGGCGAAAATCAGTCCGGGGATCAAAACCGAGGAAATCAACACCCTGGTTCATGAATTCACAATCAAAAACGGTGCCATCCCGGCTCCCTTGAACTACCGTGGTTTTCCAAAGAGTGTATGTGTTTCCGTAAATGAGGTGATTTGTCACGGCATTCCCGGAGAGAGGGTTCTAAAGGCGGGTGATATTGTCAATGTGGATATCACCTCCATCGTAAAGGGATATTACGCCGATGCCAGCAAGACGTTTTTTGTGGGGACACCGGGTCCGGATGCGCAAAAGATCGTCAAAGCTGCCCGAGAATGTTTGAGAATCAGCATGGCCCTGGTTAGCCCCGGAAACACCATAGGAGATATTGGTTGGGCGATTCAAAGATATGCGGAAGGTCAAGGTTGTTCCGTGGTCAGGGAGTTTGTTGGCCACGGTGTGGGGTTTGGCTTCCACGAAGCCCCTCAGGTTCCGCATTACGGTCGAAAAGGAGACGGAGTCAGCCTGGTTCCTGGCATGGTCTTCACAATTGAACCTATGATCAATTTGGGAAACAAAGACCTTCGGATTTTGAAAGACAACTGGACGGCTGTCACAGCCGACGGGTCTCTTTCTGCACAGTTTGAACAAACAATCCTTGTCACGGAATCTGGTTTTGAAAGCCTTACCCCCTTCGATTAAAGCCTGAGCGCTATACTGAGCCAAGAATGAGACTTTGATTTTTCCTTTCACAGAAAAGGCCAAAAGCTTGGGCTTTGTTGCCGTGGGTTTTTGCCGGCCCGAGAAGCCTTTCTTTTTTGACCAATTCTGCTCATGGATCGCTGCCGGAAAGCATGCAAAAATGGCCTGGCTGGAAAGGAATCAGGCATTAAGGCAAAACCCGGCAGGACTCCTTGACGGCTGTCAGACAGTGATTTGTCTTGCATATCCATACTCCTCCAAGAAGCCGTGCACGCCGGATGGCTTTACTGCAGCAAGATATACGGAGCCTGACAAGAGCGATTATCACGATCGGTTGAGGGCTTTGGCCAAAATGCTGGCGCGTTTCATAGTTGATTCGTATCCGGGAACAAGGACCAGGGTTTGTGTGGATTCGGCTCCGATTCTTGAAAGGAGTTTGGCCTATGCCTCCGGGATGGGGTTCATCGGCAAAAACAATATGCTTATCATACCAGGGTACGGGTCGTACGTTTTCCTTGTAGAGATCCTTACCACGGCCTTTTTGTCTCTCCCGAAAAATGAGTCCAGGGAAAACCAGTGCGGCTCATGTACCCTGTGCGTGGATGCCTGCCCTACAGGGGCACTTGAGGGCCCTTTTTCCATAGATGCCTCAAAATGCCTTTCATACTTGACTATTGAAGACCACGGCGCGGTGGATAATCATACCGGCAGAAGAATGGGAAAGTGTTTCTTTGGCTGCGACGTGTGTCAGGAAGTGTGCCCATTTAATGAAGGAAGATCATCGTTCAACCCATGTATTGTCTCAACAGAGGAGATACTGAGTATGCATGCGAAAGACTTTGAGCAAAAATTCGGAAAAACCGCGTTTGCTCGAGCGGGCCTGGAAAAAATAAAAGGAAATATCCGGGCTATTGGATTGTCTTCTTTGGAGTAACCGTTCACGGGTTCATCGGCGAAAAAGTGGGACCTGTGGCCTTTCGAGGTATAGATATAAATGGAGAAGGCATGAGAATGGAACGATTTGAGGATGTGGTTTCATCCGAAAAACCTTTGTCAGAAGAATTGCAACAAAGGGTCAACAAGTCAGGGAAAATATTTCCTGAGATCAAGCGGGCGCGGGGCAAGATCCAACATCTAACTGCCGTGTTGCGAGCCATTCGAAACCTCGATCAAGGCGTCACCGAGGAAAGGGACAGTAACAAGCTCATTAAAGAAGCCTGTAATATCCTTGTTGCGAATCGCGGTTACCATTACGCTTGGATTGTTGTTTTGGATGAATCCAAAAGGATGGTGATGACTGCTGAAGCCGGTTTGGGCACGGATTTCTTGCCAATAGTAGAGCGGCTGAAACGTGGAGAGTTGACTGATTGTGGTCAAAGGGCAATGAGGCAATCGGATGTTGTAGTAACCAAAGAACCTGCCTCCCAGTGTGCCGACTGTTACCTGGCGGGAAGGGATAATGGCATGGGGGCGATGACTGTCCGGTTGAACTACGGCGAAAAGGCGAACGGCTTGTTGTGCGTTTCTGTTCCCATTGATTTCACGTCAGATGAGCAAGAGCTGGCCCTGTTCAAAGGGGTCGGTGAAGATATTGCTTTCACGTTGCACCATATTGAAGTCGAACAAGAGCGCCAACAGGCTCAGGACGCGCTTCGAAAAGCCCGCGATCAACTGGAGCGGTTGGTGCAGATACGTACTGCAAGACTCGTTATAACAAACGAACTATTAAAAGAGGAGGTTGAAGATCGCCATCTGGCCGAGGTTGCGCTTCGAAACAGCGAAGAGAAGTACAGTACGCTGGTTAATAATTCCCTGACGGGCATATATATCAATGAGGGGGAGAAGATATTATTTGTCAACAAAAGGTTTGCCAAGATTTACGGGTACGCTCCAGAAGAATTGCTGGGTATGGAGGCCAGGAGGCTGGTCCATCCAGACGACAGGCCGTTGACGGACCAAATGAGGGCAAGGAGGCTCCGCGGCGAAGACGTTCCCTCTGAATATTTAGCCAGGGGCCTGACAAAGGACGGCAAAACTATTTGGATTGTAAGGAGAAACACCCTGATAGAGTATAAGGGGAGGCGTGCGATTTTGGGTAACATCGTGGATATCACCAAACGAAAGCAGGCGGAAAAGGCGCTCGAGAGATCGAGAACGAGCCTCAGACGGCTCTCCTCCCGGCTCATCCAAGTCCAGGAAAAGGAAAGACAAAGGCTTTCCAGGGAACTTCATGATAGCATCGGACAATCCCTTTCTGCCATCAAGTTTGCGTTGGAAAACAAGCTTAGTCTGATGCGTGATGGTCCGGCCGCAGCAAAGGGTGAATTGTTGGAATCCATCATCCCAATGGTTCAACAGGCCAGTGAAGAGGTCCGAAGGATACACACTGACCTGCGGCCTTCCATGCTGGACGATCTGGGGATCATAGCGACTATTTCGTGGTTTTGCCGGGAATTTGAAAAACTCTATTCGGGTGTCCGGGTCGAAAAAAAGGCCAACATAAGAGACGAAGAAGTGCCCGAGCCTCTAAAGATTGTTATCTTCAGGGTCTTACAGGAAGCCCTTAACAATGTCTCCAAATACAGCAATGCAGGTCTTGTGCGCGTCTCGTTAATGGGAACAGGTAACAGGATAGAACTGGTCGTAGAAGACAATGGCCAAGGATTCGATGTAAAAAATGTTTACGGTGTGCAGGAATCCAGTGGAGGATTTGGACTCACGAGCATGAGAGAGCGCACTGAGCTTTCTGAGGGGTCTTTTACTGTTGAGTCAACGCCAGGGGCAGGAACTACTGTGCGGGCGTCATGGCCATATAACGAGAAGAAACCTACTTCGCAGTAAGCCCTTTTTCCATGGCAAAGGCTGTCAAAGCTGAGGCATTGTGGAGGTCTAACTTACCCATGAGGTTTGCACGGTGCTTTTCGACGGTTTTTGCACTGATACAGAGGTAATCCGAGATCTGCTTGTTTTTATGCCCTTCAGCAATCAGTTTCAGAACCTGTCGCTCCCGTTTTGTGAGGCTCTCCCATGTCGACTCAGGTTCTAGAGGCTTTCGCCCTTCCAAATAAGCAGATACCAACTGCTCTGAAATTCCAGGGCTGATATACTGCTTGCCGAGCAGCACGCTCTCTATGGCCAGGATCAGCTCGGCACGGCCGGCATCCTTTAGGAGATATCCGTGTGCACCGGCCGTCAACGACGCAAAAACGTATTCCTCTGCCTTATGAACGGTCAGGACCAGGATTTTGGTATCCGGGTACTCTTTCTTGATCTCTCTGATCGCATCCAATCCGCTCATCTTCGGCATAGAAAGATCCATCAAGACAAGGTCTGGTTTGACTTCTTCTATGAGCCGGATCGCACTGAGGCCGTCTTCTGCTTCTCCCACGATTTTAAGATCGAGACTAGAAGAGAGTAAAGACCGCAGGCCGTCCCTAAGTATCCTGTGATCTTCGACTATCACCACGCTAGACGGGTTTTTCACGTTACGCTCCACTGTACGGTCTAAGAATTTTGCACAGCAGTATCACGGTAGCCTACCACCAGGATTTCTACTAGCTTAATGGCACAAAAATACTGCGCTCTGTATCTAGATATACCCCCTATACCTTATTTACGATTCTGAAGCAACGTCGTAAAAGAAGATAAACGCTCATTTATCAATAGCAAGGGGTGGTTACATTGCAGGCTTGGGGCTCGCTTGACAGAGGGGCCAAACGAACTTTGTTATCACTTTGGGATAGTCACGATGTTAAAGATATTAATGGTTGAGGACAGCTCTACCTTTCGGAAGACTTTTGGAAGGGCACTGCGAAAGCGGTTCCCTTTTATGGTTATCGAAGAGGCACTTGATGGAAGGGAGGCCCTGCAAAAGACAGAAACCTTTGTGCCGGATCTGGTTTTTATGGACATCCGATTGCCCGGCGCAAGCGGCCTTGAGCTTACCAGAAGAATCAAGGCAAGTAATGCCGAGATCGTCATTATCATACTCACAAATTACGATGTGCCAGAATACAGAGCTGCAGCCCACAATGGCGGGGCCGATGCCTTTATCCCAAAGGACTCATTGGACCTGGATGATATTGCGGCATTGATCGAGTCTTTTTTTTCAGGCAGCGCGCCTGACTTCGGCCGTCCGCCCGAGAAGGGTCCACAAAAAAACCCGGGAGGATTTAGGCCGTCGTCCCAACATCTAACTTTAGTATCTCTTATCTCAAGCCGCGTGGAGTTGCTGCACGGCCAATAAACAATGAGGAGGGACGTCATGGAACGAAGACGTAAACCCAGGAGGAGACGCGGCCACAAGAACATCTACTGCCCATTTTATGACGTTTGCCTCGATTACGCGGCCAAGCGGCACTGGCACTACTGGGATTGTTCTGAATGCTCTCACAAACTGGAACAAAGTCCAATTACACTTGGGAGAAGCACCAGAGGCTTTGGCCCATATTGCGAGTTGCCGGTACATATCTCCGGGGTCCGCCAGGGAAGCTTTGACTTTGCGTAATTTCAGGCGTTGCCGGGACCACCAGTATGGGGTTCGTTGCTAAAGAGAACGACGGAATGCTCCCTCCTTGGCCAGCGCGATGAAATGGGCGATGTCGATCTCCTTTGGACAAACAAAGCTGCATGCCCGGGCCGTCCGGCACCGTGGGGTTCCGTTCTCACCGTGCAGGACATCCAGCCTTTCCTTTTCTGCTGTTTCTCGCGGGTCCATGATGCGGACAATATTGGCAAGCATGGCGTTTGGGCCCAGGTAGTTGCGTTGTGTGGTCACACAGGCCGTAGAGCAGCAAAAACAGTTAATGCATCTAGTAGCTTCTTCATAGGTTTTCAATACGCGGGGCGAAATCCGGTATTCATCGCCGTCAGGATGAGGGGGAGCAGGGGCAATAAGATATGGCTTTACAAGATGGATTCGGTCATATGCCTTTTCCAGATCTACAACCAGATCGCGTATGACCGGTGCTATTGTTAGCGGCTCCACCCTGAAGGTATGGGTCTCAAACAGTTCAACAGCGTTTTTTACGAGGAGTTCACAAGCCAGCAGGGGTTTTCCGTTTATTTTCATACCGCATGTGCCGCATTGTGCATGCTCGCAGGAAGAGCTCCACGCCAGGGTCGGGTCCTGCTCATCGTTAATTTGTCGAAACAGGTCCACAAAGCGCAGGATGCGGCCCGCTTTCAAATGATAGTCCTGAATCCAGGACCTTCCGGTATCAGGGTCATACCTGCTAATCTTTAAGGTGATATCGTATTCTTGTGACATACACTTTCTCCAGAGATTGAACCCTACCCTTCATTCCCGTCAATATTTTCTTTCAATGATGCCGAATTTTTCGTAGTGCTCTCCTTTGGCCTCAAAGATGCTCATATCTATATCGCGCTTATCCAAGGTTATGTTGCCGCAGTCCGTCATGTAGGCAAGAGTGTGATAATGAAACTCAGGACTCCTTTCCGGATAATCCTCGCGATAATGGGCACCTCTGGACTCCTTGCGTGCCAAGGCTGATTGAGCAATGACCATGGAAATATCCAAAAGATGATCCAGCTCCCAAAACTGTATGAGATCCTGGTTCATGACAAGGGATCTGCTCGATAGCTCCAGGCGTCTGGCCCTGTCTTTTAGCATTTTTAGCTCTTCGATAGCCTCTGTCAAACCTTTCTCATTGCGAAACACGCCCACTTTATCCATCATGAGCACCCGCAGGGCATCGCGAATTTTGGCGTAATGTTCCTGGCCGTTGGCCTCAAGGTAGCCAGAGAACCGGGAGAAAATTCTGCTACCTGCGTCTTTTGGAATATCGCCCGGGTTTTCAGCATGCTCTATATAGGCCGTGACCCTTTCTCCAACGACCTTGCCCATGGTGATGAGTTCCAGCAAGGAGTTTGTGCCAAGGCGATTGTGCCCATGTAGCGTGGCTGCTGCAAACTCGCCACAGGCATATAACCCCGGTACAATCTGCCGGGCATCCTTTTGGACCTCACCGAACTCGTTGGTCGGGGCCCCTCCCATTTGGTAGTGGGCCGTCGGGGTGACCGGACAAAGCTCGTGTCGGGGTTCAACGCCCACGAATTTGCGGAAGAAACCGCAGACTTCAAGAATCCTTGTTTTGTGAATATATTCAGGGAGGTGTCTTAGGTCCAGCCACACATGGGGGAGCTTGTGATCAGGGTGGACGCAGCCTCTCCCTTCACGGATTTCGGTCATGATACACCGCGAAACAACGTCCCTTGGGGCAAGATCCTTGGCTGTGGGTGCGTAGCGCTCCATAAAAGGTTCCTCATCTTTATTCCGGAGGATACCGCCTTCTCCGCGCAGGGCCTCGCTTGCCAGTATACCGGGACCCACAATGCCCGTGGGGTGAAACTGCACGGCCTCTAAATCCATGACCGGAAGCCCTGCCTGCAAGATCAAACAGAGGCCATCGCCTGTATTCTGTCGGCAATTTGTGCTGACCTGGTACATGCGGGTCTTGCCGCCTGTCGCCATGACTGTTGCCTTGGCCAGGATGGCAACAAATTTTCCGTTTTGTTCCATGAGAACAACAGCCCCTACGCACCGGCCATTTCTAAAAAGTAACTCGGTGGCCACGCTTTGATTCAGGAAGACGACACCATGCTTTAAGGATTCGCCCCACACGGTGTCCATGATCCCTTTGCCAGTGCGGTCGGCTTCGTAGCAAGAACGGAATGCCTTGACCTGCCCGAAATTGAGCATATGGCCGCCAAAGGGCCTCTTTGCAATACGTCCTTCTTCAGTACGGCTAAAATGCATCCCGTGTCTTTCCAGCCAGACGATTTGCTCCCATGCAGATTCGCACACAGCCTTGATGATATTCTGATCCGCAGAGCAGTCCGAGCCCTTCCATGTGTCGAACATGTGGTACACGATTCTATCAATCGGGTCTTTCGGGTCCACGGCAGCCATTCCACCCTGTGCCGTAGAGGTATGAGATTTCTGTGGGCTATGCACCTTGGTGACAGCGATGATACTTGTGCCCGGCCGACGCTCGCATATCTCGGCTGCGCATCTAAGCCCTGCCCCCCCAGCGCCAATCACCAGCACTTCGGGCTTGAGGACAGAATCGATCTTGAGTTCACTTGCCAATTTGATACTCCTCATATGCTAAAGACGAGCTTGACCCCAGCGTAAGCAAAAACCGCCATGACAAAGCTCGCAAATACCGAAAGCCCAACCCTTAGACGGCTATCTTCCACATAGTCACCTATGATCGTGCACAGGCCAAAGCCTGCATGGAAAAAGACTGTGACGACAAAGACGAAATCGACAAACTTTATGCCCATGCCAGACATCCTGGCCAAAATGGTCTCAACATCGTGTCCCACCTGATAATTTAAGTGCATGAAAAACATATGGCCTGAGACCATGGGAAGAAGCAAGGCCCCTGACACCCTCTGGAGTTTCCATGGTGTGGCGTTTTTTGTGTGCCAGATTTTCTTACATACTACAACGCTGGAGATCGCACTGGTTATTGCAACCATGAGCCAGAAAAAGCCCGCAGAGACCTGTTGATTGCCCATTAGCATGAATATGCCCAATGTCAGCACGTACAGGGCGCCCAGCAAGAAAACCCAGCGGATCATGAGCGCATCTTCCCTTACACGGAAGATCTCATAGAGGATCAGCCTGGCCCCGTTCAGACCGTGAAATATGACAGGCAAGGCAAGTGCCCACTCCAAAAAACTGAAAAGGAAATTATGAAAAAACTTCATCTTGGAGGCAAAGCTGGCAGGGTCGTAAAGGCCGGAAAGTGTCAAGATATGAAAGAACATGTAAAGAACCAAGGTGATCCCCGCCACCCTGTGGGCCCATGTCATAATAAAGCCCCATCCCCTGGAGCGTACATAACAAGAAAGCCTTTCACAACGGCAGAGGATGCCTGTAAGGTACGCCTCGAAAGGATTCTTTTGCGCAGACGTATTCATGATTCCAGTCCCATATCTTAAAAGTCATAGAGAGGTCGGCCAGGTCTCCTATAGACTTTCACATATTAAATTTCACCGCGTTATCGGTCGTCGGCGTATTACAATACAGCCTCCTCCCTCTGACCTTGTGAAATATAATATGTGAAAGTCCATAGCCACTGATCCTCTCTTCTTTTGGGGCTCTTTCTTATCATGAAAGTGAGCTTTGTCAATCTAAAGAGCATGTCGTCAGAAGTTCCAATTTTGAATTTGTTTGCGGCTGACGCCTTGAGAAGTTACCGGATTTGCGGATGACGCCTTGAAAAGATTACGTGCTTCGGATTTTCAATTGACTACGTTCAATAGATCGTCAAAATCGGAATTGCTGTGTCCGCGTATCCTTTCTTGACGAATCGTCCACTTTATAGTATTTTGTAACCAACAATGATCATAATTGGCTGAAATAATGATATTTTTATAAAACAAGAATGGCAACATTCCATTATTCCAATTGGGGCGAACCCCCTGATCTCGGTTTTTTTTAAAAAAGGAGAAAGGTCATGCGCATCAGCTCTTTGATGATCAAGGACCCCATCACGATATCAGATCGCACCTCTGTCCAAGAAGCTATTCACCTCATGAAGGAGAACTCTATCCGGCACCTTCCGGTTGTAGAGAGCTCAAACAAACTAGTGGGGTGGGTGACCCTGGCCGACATGAAACAGGCCCTTCTTCCTGCAGTTGTCACGGGCCTGTCCGTGGCAGACCTTATGATCAAGAATCCTGTAACAATGCACCCGGACGCTGACGTCGAGACTGCTGCCCAGATTATTTTTCAAAGGAAAATTGGTGGCATCCCTGTAGTCGATAGCAACGATACGGTCGTAGGGGTCATTACAGTGACAGATATCCTGGGCGCTTTCATCAAGATTATGGGGATTCTAACCGATGGTTTGAGGCTTGATGTAAACGTCGGAAATGAGCCAGAGGGGTTCAGAAAGGTTTCCCAAATAATTCATGAACACGGAGGTGAGATTGTCAGCGTAGGGCTTGACCCCGACATTAGCGAGAAGAAAATCTATTATTTCCGGCTCAAGGAGTGCCCCGTTGAGTCTATTGTGAAAACGCTCCGAGATAAGGGATATGAAGTCCTGTCATCTGAGTAATATAGCTCATATACTTTGCACGGCCACAAATGGCGTTTTTTTAAGTGCCTAAAATGAACTAAAGTGAGCTAAAGTGCCTAAAATTTCAAGACCAAAGAGCAGTTTTTTATAATAATATCTTCAAGTCCTCAACTTTAGTGCACTTTAGACACTTTAGCTCACTTTAGACACTTTCCGGAGGCAAAGCCTCCAATTATGGCCATGCTGAGTATAAGTGCTTCGATGAACCCTGAACTTCTGAACTCGTGAACGGTTACACTTTAAGAAATAAAGGTATTTCTACCCCCTCTTTAACCAGGCTATAACTCGATTTGAATCGTTCATCAGGAAAATCATCGATAATTTTATATGCAATGATACGATGGTTCGTAAAGGTGTTTGGTCCTACGAATTGGTATCCCATACCAGACAGCCAATCTTGAGGTGCAAACTCCTTCCCTCTTTTCAGGAACGCCTTGAATGAAACCAAATCCCTTTTGGGGTCTGCCCCTGGATCTTTACTGGTTCGGGGTCCTCGAATATCATATCCCTCATTGAGCAACTCTTCCAGGTAATCAAGGCTCTTTATTGGTCCAAGCGTCTTGCCGTCATTCATTTTTCCCCTACTATAGACTTTCACATATTAAACTTCACAGCGTTATCGGTCGTCGGCGTATTACAATACAGCCTCCTCCCTCTGGCCTTGTGAAATTTAATATGTGAAAGTCTATATATAGCCATTTTATTGAAACGAGACTCACAATCGAGTCAATGCCTTAGACCTTCATAAAGGTCTTTTGCGTGATAGGAACTGCGCACAAACGGCCCGCTGGCGACTTGTAAAAAGCCCTTTCTATGGGAGGTTTCTTTCCAGTTATCAAACTCCTCGGGTGGAATGAAGCGCTCAACTTGTGTGTGCTCCTTTGAGGGCTGAAGATATTGACCCAGCGTGAGCATGCTGCAGCCTGCCACAAGAAGGTCTTCCAGGGTTTTTTCGATTTCTCGGGGAAATTCTCCCAGGCCAAGCATGAGGCCTGACTTTGTGGGGATCGTGGAGTCGAACTCCCTGGCCAGCTTCAGCAACTCAAGTGAACGATGGTACAGGGCCTGTGGGCGTACCAGTGGATAAAGACGCGGGACGGTTTCAAGGTTATGGTTCAAAACATCCGGACGGGCTTTCATGACTGTCTGAAGGGCATCCGCGTTCCCCTGAAAATCCGGCACCAGAACCTCTACAAGGGCATCGGGCATTCTCTGTTGGATTTCTTTAATTGTTTCTGCAAAAAAACCGGCTCCGCCATCAGGGAGATCGTCCCGTGTGACAGAGGTGATGACCACATAGCGCAAGCCCAATCTTTGTGCGGCCTCGGCCACCCTGGCCGGTTCTCCTGGATCTGGTGGGCCTGACGGGCCGTGGGCCACCGCGCAGAAACGGCAGTTGCGCGTGCAAAAGGACCCCATGATAAGAAAAGTTGCAGTCCGTTGGGAAAAACACTCCCAGAGATTCGGGCATTTGGCTTCCTGGCACACGGTGTGAAGCCTGCTTCTCTTAAGCAGCCTCCTGACGCTTTCGTATTCCGGCCCTGCTGGAAGTGGCCGCCTCAGCCACCGGGGTTTTGGAATACGCGCATTTTGTCCCTGGTGATGAATCATCAAGACTCCGATTTGTCGATTGTTGATTGACTATTGGATATTGAGTTTCAAAAACCGTCAATCATCAATCTATCAAGGCTTGTCATAACAAGCTCAACCTTGAAAACGGCTTCAAAGTGCCCTTTTGCGGCCTCACCTACTTGATTCATGGATAACTTGTGTGAAAGCTCCTGCTGCATGGACGTCACCCCTACATTTGGAAGACCGCAAGGATTTATCCAGCTAAAAGGCTCCAGGGAGAGATTGACATTAAGTGCAAGGCCATGGAAGCAGATCCCACGGCGTATAGCTATACCAACGCTCCCCAGCTTATTGTTTCCGACCCATACGCCCCTGTTGATCGGATTTCTTTCAGCCTTAATTCTCCAGTCTCGAGCAGCCCGGATCATGACCTCTTCGAGATTTTCGATATAATCGGACACCGAGAGCCTGGCAGCTCGCAGATCAATGATGGGATAAATAACGAGCTGGCCTGGTCCGTGGAAGGTAATATCACCGCCACGCTCCACTCGGATCACGGGGATTCCTGCTGTTGTCAGGAAATTTGCCGACACCGTCGTGTTGTTCAATCCGCCGTTGTTGCCAATCGTAAAGACAGGAGGGTGTTCCAATAGCAAGACAACATCGGTGTCAATGCTTTTGTCTTTTCTTCCAGCTACAAGATGACCCTGCAGATCCCATGCATCCCTGTAGTCCATGGTAGAAAGCTCAATGCAGTAGCATGATTTGTCGTAGGCGTTCACAGGTTCAGGGTTTCCTTTGTTCTATAGACTTTCACATATTTAATTTCACAGCGTTATCGGTCGTCGGCGTATTACAATACAGCCTCCTCCCTCTGGCCTTGTGAAATTTAATATGTGAAAGTCTATATAAAAGAAAAAAGGCATCTCGCCCAATCTCGACGAGATGCCTATATTAATCGAACAATTCCGGGCTAAAGCCTGGTAACGTCTTTTGCCGCAGGGCCTTTAGTACCCTGTTCTACTTCAAAGGTTACTCTGTCACCTTCAGCAAGGGTCTTGAATCCTGACCCGATGATGGCGGAGTGATGTACAAATACGTCTCCCTCGCCTTCGCGCTCGATGAAACCGAAGCCTTTTTGGTCACTAAACCACTTCACGATTCCTTCTGCCATAACGACTGTCCTCCTTTCGTTTTCTTTCGTACAGCTACTCAGGTGCTACTTTGGAAGGGGCCACGAGAATCGCATCGCAAAGGCACAAGACGGGATTGAAGTGGGTTCCAAAACACGGATACTGATTTCCGTACTCGATCCTGTTCCACCACATAATAAGGCATCCATGGGAAGGCGACACTTGGACCGATTCTTTATACTATAGCTCACCTATGGTTATGCGTCAATGATAACTTTACCTACAGATGGGTTGAGCGGTTCAGCGTTCAAGGTTCAGAGTTCAGGGTTCAGGGTTGAAAGGCCCTAATCCCGCTGCAAAGCGGGATCAACAAAAGAAACCACGTTGATAGGTGCAAATGTTATGTTTTCACCCAATGGGTGAAAGAGGCTAGTCTTAATTATGCCTCAAGCGCCATGAATAAAGTTAAGGATATCAGTAGACTATAACCTTTGAACTTTTGAACCCTGAACCTTGAACCGCTCACTTTAGGCTACAGTTACCCGGCAAGACACGGTTTTCGTGCCGCTGCCACCTCGTCCAGCCTTCTTACCTTGCACCTTTTTGGTGCCTTATGGAGGCGGTGCGGGTTTTCCTTGGCCTCATCTGCAATGGCTTCGAATGCTTCAATAAACTGATCGATATCTTCTTTGGACTCTGTCTCTGTAGGCTCCACCATGATCGCGCCGTGAACGACCAGCGGAAAATAAACAGTGGGAGGATGAAACCCGTACTCCATGAGTCGCTTGGCCATATCCAGAGTTGTCACCTTGTCGGCCACTTGATGTTCATCTGAAAAAACGCATTCGTGCATGCAAGGTCTGTCATAGGGAAGATGTAGAGTCCCTTTCAACCTTTCCTTTATATAATTTGCGTTCAACACAGCTAGCTGGCTCGCCCTTTTCAAACCCTTCGGCCCCATGCTGCGAATGTAGCTGTAAGCCTTTATCATGACGCCAACATTTCCGTGAAACGCTTGCACCTTGCCTATAGATTCAGGGTAATCTTCCGAAAGGAGATATCTCCCATTTTTTTCTACCACGCGTGGGACAGGAAGAAACGGCTCAAGCTCATTGTTGACACACACAGGACCAGAACCGGGACCTCCTCCACCGTGTGGCGTGGAAAAGGTCTTGTGGAGGTTCAGGTGCATAACGTCGATACCGATGTTTCCCATTTGCACGATACCCATAACAGCATTCATGTTTGCACCGTCACAATATACCAGCCCGCCTTTGGAGTGGACGATCTCGGCTATTTCCAGGATGTTTTCTTCAAAAAGGCCGAGCGTATTCGGGTTGGTCACCATGATGCCGGCAGTCTCTTCGTCCATGACCCGGGCGATGGCCTCAACAGGAAGGATCCCATTCTCATTCGATTTTACAGGCACAGGACGGTAACCGCACAGCGCGACACTGGCAGGGTTGGTGCCGTGAGCGGTATCCGGTACTATGATCTTTGAGCGTTGCGCACCCCGGCTCTTGTGAAAGGCGTAGATAAGGAGAATCCCGGCGAGTTCTCCATGGGCCCCTGCCGCAGGCTGAAGCGTGGTCGCGTCCATACCGGAGATCTCGGCAAGATACTGCTCGAGTTCAAACATCATCTTGAGCGTCCCCTGGGAGAGGCTGGCCGGAAGCATGGGATGGGCCCCGGCAAACCCAGTAAGGCTTGCCTGTCTTTCATTGGTCTTGGGGCTGTACTTCATGGTGCACGAACCCAGCGGGTACATGCCGGTATCCACCCCAAAATTCCACTGGCTCAACCTCGTGTAGTGGCGCACCACGTCCACCTCGCTCAAATCCGGAAACTCGGGGCCTTCACCTGCAAGTTCTTTGTCCAGAGGGAAGCTTTCAACATCACGCCTGGGAAGGGAAAACCCGCACCTTCCCTTTTTTCCTTTTTCCCAGAGGAGCGGCTCATTGAGTATCAGACCTGTTGTCCCCAAAGTCTCTTTCATGATTGAACCTCCCTGACCAGGGCGTCTATCTCCTCCTTGGATCTGGTTTCCGTAACGCACAAAACGTAGTGGTTGGCAAGTTCGGGATAGTAAGGTGTAAGAGCAATGCCTGCTACGATCTTTTTTTCCAACAGGCGCTCATAGATAGCCCCAAAGCCGGCTGGGAATTCCACGACAAATTCATTGAATGTGGGGGTGTCAAAAGCTATTTTGAATCCTGCCTCTCTCAGCCCTTTTTTAAGATACTGACACTTGTCACGGTTGAGACGAGCAAGCTCCTTGATCCCCGTACGGCCGACAGAGGCCATATACATGGCTGCCGCCAAGGCGCAGAGGCTGTTGTTGGTACAAATGTTAGAAGTCGCTTTTTCGCGGCGAATATGCTGCTCCCTGGTAGCAAGGGTGAGCACAAAGCCTCTTTTTCCATCCAGGTCTTTGGTTTTGCCAACCAGGCGACCAGGCAGGCTGCGCATGAATTTTTTTCTGCTTGCGAGCATCCCGAGCGCCGGTCCACCAAAGGTCCGGGGAATGCCGAGACTCTGGCCTTCTCCGCATACAATGTCTGCACCTTGTGCCCCCGGATTTTTAAAGAGCCCGTAAGCAAGGGCCTCTGTAAAAGAAGCAATAAAGAGGGCCTCTTTATCATGCGCCTTTTCCCCAACGGACTGGAGGTCCTCAATGCATCCGAAAAAATTCGGTGACTGAACCGCAACGGCTGCAAGATCATCCATCTTACCAAGCTCGGCAAGATCGGTCACGCCGTTGTCGAGATAGCCAAGTTCAATAACGTCATAACCTGTGGGCTCGAAATATGTCTTTATTACTCGACGATACAGGGGGTGAATCAGGCTTGAGATGGCGACTTTTTTTCGCCTGGTCACCCGGATGGCCATCAGCAGTGATTCTGCCAGGGCCGTTGCACCATCATAATGTGATGCTGTGGCTATTTCCATGCCCAGCAGCCGGGCGGCAAGCGTCTGATACTCGTAAATCGCCTGGAGGGTCCCCTGGCTCATTTCCGGCTGATAGGGGGTATAAGATGTCACAAACTCGGATCGACTTAAAAGATAAGATACGGCAGCAGGAATGAAATGCTCATAGCTCCCTGCTCCCATGAAGACCTTGTACTCAGGAGAGACGGCCATGCTGTCTGAAAGCGCTTCCATATGGTCGTTTAGTTCCCATTCGGTCAATGCATCCGGCAGATTGAGTTCAATCTTTAAGCGGCACGCCTCAGGGATTGTCGAGAAAAGGTCGTCAAGGTTATCAACTCCTGCAACCTGAAGCATTGAGGAAATATCTTCACTCGTATGAGGCAAGTAAAGCATTTTACTCTGCTCCTTTTAGCTTTTCAAGGCACGCCGTGTTTGTCATGAGCGTGTCCATTTCAGATAGATCACTCGGATTCACCTCAACCATCCATCCGTCGCCGTACGGGCTTTTGTTCACGAGTTCAGGCGATTCTTCAAGGGCCGTGTTTACGACAATAATTTCTCCGCTCACTGGCAGGTAGCATTCGCACACAGCCTTGACCGATTCCACGGTTGCAAATTCCTCCCCCTGTTTAACGTGGTCACCCACCTGGGGCAATTCCACGAAAACAATGTCTCCGAGCTGATCCTGGGCATAATCGTCAAGACCCACCCTTACCTTATTACCCCCAAGCCTGGCCCACTCATGGTCTTGGGTATAGCGGACATCATCCGGCAGGTTCAGTTCACTGATTTCTTTCATGAGCATCTTTCCTTTTCTCAGAGATTGAAAAAAGTTGAATTATAAAACGGTTATCACATACCACATGTGAATGCAAACTCCACATTGTGACCCAGCCCTTAAGCAAGGAAAAAGTTGACGAATCTTCACCTGCCTGATAGCGTCCAATCCCTTAACTAAGGGGAACCGTTCACGGGTTCAGAGTTCATTGTTCAGGGTTATCTTCTTTGCTGACCTTGTTTGTAGGCTAGTCAGTCCCGCCCCGGGCAGGAATGAAACCTCGAATGATTGCGCGGGTGCGTCCAGCATGATCATATACACATCCTGTAACACAACGGTTCATTTTTTCGGTGAACCTGGAACCCTGAACCTCTGAACCTGTGAACGCCTACGACTAAGGAAAGGAGATCGTTAATGAGCGAACTTGAACGAACCGTTATATACGACCAACACGTGGCCCTGGGGGCGAATATGGTGGAATTTTGCGGATGGGAGATGCCGATTTTTTATCCCACCGGCATCGTGGACGAGCATCTGGCTACCCGCAAGGGGGCCGGGCTTTTTGACGTCTCTCACATGGGCCGATTCATCGTCCGTGGTGCCGGGGCACTGAGATTTCTTCAGCACGTCTTGAGCAACAACGCTGAAGCCCTTGACATCAGGGTCGCAGGGGCTCAGTACACGCTCATTCCCACCGAAACCGGCGGGGCCGTGGACGATGCGTATCTTTATCGCTTTGTCGAAGATGAATATCTGCTCGTGGTCAATGCTGTCAATTGCAAAAAAGACTGGAATCACTTGCAGTCTCTTCTGAAAGATTTTAATGACATTGAGCTGATCGACCGGACAGTAGAGATCGTCATGCTCTCGCTTCAGGGGCCGAAGTCCCGAGAGATTCTCGAACAGATCGTAGAGTCCGGTCCGCTCCCCGAGCCGATGCGAAACGCCGTGAGTATCGTTACAATCGGCGGTGTCAAGGCAAATGTGTCCCGCACCGGCTACACAGGTGAGCCCTTGTGTTTTGAGCTCTTTGCCAACCGAGACCACGGCCCGATGCTGTGGGACCTGATTGTGGCCAAAGGAGCCACTCCGATTGGCCTTGGCGCACGGGACACGCTCCGCCTTGAGGCCGCACTTCCGCTCTATGGCCATGAGCTGGGTGAAGACCCTGAAGGCAAGGAAATTCCCATGATGGCCTGTCCTTTGGCAAAGTTTGCTGTGAGCTTTTCGTCGCTAAAGGGCGATTTCGTGGGCCGAGCAGAGCTGGCTGGGCAGCATGAGGCGTTGAAGAAAATTATCTCCCGCGATTACTCGCTCATCCAAGTTCTCCCCCGTGTGATCAAGTCGATCGCTGTGGCTGGGCGAGGCATTGCCCGTGAAGGGTCGAAGGTCTTCAAGGGCAACAAGCACGTCGGATACGTCACCAGTGGCACCATGGTCCCGATGTGGTCAGTGGATGGGAAAGGACTCAGATCGGCACACACCGACCAACGTCAATTACGCTCAATCTGCCTGGCATACATTGACAGCGACATCATTGACGACGATAAGGTTACCATCGAGATCCGAGGTAAGGCCGTTGATGCTGTGGTGGTACCCTTTCACATGCGTTCTGATGCTCCGCCGTATTCCCGTCCGATCATTTTTGATCACGAAATACCGACAGAGGAGCTGCCGACCGGCAACGCACCTGTCAAGGCCTTCAGACTGCTGGAAAAGGCCGTGGAAAATACGCTTTGGCGACAAGGGGAGTGCATTAACCTTATTCCGTCGGAGATGACGATCTCGCCCATGGCCCGCTTGCTTTCTGTTATGGACCCGGCCTTCCGCTACGCCGAGCACAAGAAGGCAATAGCATTCTACGATGTTGACATTTTTTACTACCAGGGTACCGAGTTCATAGGCGAGGTCGAGCGGATGCTGGAAGAGGAGATGTGTGAATTCCTCGGCTGCAAGAATGTCGAGACACGCCTCATCAGCGGGCAGATGGCCAACACTGCTGTTTTCAGCGCCATGGTTGACTATATCAATCGCGCCGACCGCAAGGTTGAAGCGCGCCGTATTCGCCAGGTGATGAACAACCATATCGGCAAGGGCGGCCACTTGAGCGCCCAGCCCATGGGCGCACTAAAAGACTATGTGGCCCGGGACCCGCGCACCGAACGGCCGGCAGTGGTTAATTTCCCTGTGCTGGCTGAAAACCGCCACAAGATCGATGTGCCGGCCACGCTGGCATTGATAGATCAGTACAAGCCGGAACTGATAATCTTCGGAAAGAGCATGGTGCTGCACAAAGAGCCAGTCGCCGAGATCCGCGAGTTTCTCGACGCTCAACACATAGACGCTGTAGTGATGTACGACATGGCCCACGTGCTGGGGCTCATCGGCCCCCACTTCCAGCAACCCTTTGCTGAAGGGGCTGATCTTGTTACCGGATCCACACACAAGACATTTTTCGGCACGCAACGCGGCGTTGTGGGCAGCCGTTTTGAAGAGCACGAAGAGCGTTACGCGCTTTGGGGTGGCCTGCTCAGGCGGGCGTTTCCGGGTTCTGTCTCCAACCATCACCTCGGTACGCTGCTCGGGCTGCTCATGGCCGCATACGAGATGAATCATTTCAAGGAAGAGTACCAGCCCGGGGTTATCGTTAATGCTAAGGCGTTTGCTCGGGCCCTAAAGGACAGCGGGATGAATGTGGCCGGAGACCCGGCCATCGATTTCACCGAAACCCACCAGGTCGTGGTGGATGTGGGCTATAGCCAGGGGCCTGAAATAGCCAGCCGGCTCGAAGCCAACAACATCATCTTGAACTACCAGGCAAACACAGACGAAGAGGGGTTCACTGCCTCCGGGGCCCTGCGCATGGGAGTATCTGAGATGACCCGCTTCGGCATGGAAGAAGAAGATTTTCGCACCCTGGCCGCGCTGATCCATGACGTGGTAATAAACGATGCCAATGTCATAGATCAGGTCAAGGCGTTCCGGAAACGATTTTTTGAATTGCACTTTTGCTTTAGTGGCGACGAATACGCTGATGTGCTGGAGAAGCTTCACAGGCTTTT
>JAUVJO010000290.1 GCA_030592345.1 Deltaproteobacteria bacterium | reverse complement strand
TGTCGTCGTGGCGGCTCATCTCCAGCATCTGCCCTTTAAGCCTGCCCAGCTTTTCAATGACCGGTCCCTGGTACTGTCCGTCCACATCAATGGTCAATTCCTCGTAAGGCTCCTGCAGTTGGCCGCCTTCTTCCTTCATGATGACTTGGGGCCGGGTGACCTGGAACTCGTATCCCTCGCGCCGCATCTTTTCGATTAGGATCGAAAGGTGAAGCTCCCCTCTGCCGGAAACCCTAAAACCCGCGCCAACTCCCATAGACTCCACGCTGAGGGCGACGTCAGCCAGGGTCTCCCGGAACAGGCGTTCCTCCAAGTGGCTGGAGGTGATAAATTCGCTCTCCTCGCCGGCAAAGGGAGAATCGTTGGGGATGAAATGCATCGCAACGGTGGGGGGATCGATATTGATGAGCGGCAGGGGACGGGGATCGTCCGGGTCGGTGAAGGTAACGCCCACGGTGATGTCGTCCATGCCGGCCACGGCCACAATTTCTCCTGCGCCGGCAGTCTCGATCGGTACTTTCCGGTCCCGCTCAAACCGGAATATTTTGCTGATGCGGGCCGGCGCCAGGCTGCCGTCCCGTTTTGCCACCACTATATCTTGATTGATGTTGATGGAGCCGTTTACCACCTGGCCTATCCCCAGCTTGCCAAGATAAGGGGAGTAGTCGATGGTATTCACCTGAAGCTGGAGCACGGCCTGCGGGTCACCGTGTGGCGGCGGGATATGGGCGATGATCTTTTCAAAAAGCGGCACCATGGAAGCACCGTCAATGGGGTCGTCCGGATCGTCGAGGGCGTACCCCCTCTTGGCCGATGCAAAGACCACCGGGAAATCGAGAAATTCGTCCGGTGCCTTCAGCTTAACGAAAAGATCAAATACCTGGTCCACGGCCCAGTTCGACCGGGCCGCGGGCTTGTCAATCTTGTTGATCACTACCATCACTGGAAGCGGGATGGCCAGGGCTTTTTTCAGCACAAAATAGGTCTGCGGCATTGGACCTTCCTGGGCATCCACCAAGAGCAGGCAGCCGTCCGCCATGCGTAGCACTCGCTCAACCTGGCCCCCGAAATCGGCATGGCCCGGGGTGTCAATGATATTGATCACGTAATCCCGGTATTGGAAAGAGCCGTTCTTGGCGGTTATGGTGATCCCGCGTTCCCGCTCCAGGTCCATGGAGTCCATGAGCCGTTCGGTTATGGCTTGGTTGTCGCGGAACATGCCGCTTTGCCTGAAAAACTGGTCGACAAGGGTGGTCTTGCCGTGATCGACATGGGCGACAATCGCTATGTTTCTAATCAAATTCTGGTCCATAGATCAACTCGCCCTTCTCGGCCGCCTGCTTTCTTTACTGTCGCGGTACTCTATGATCAGTCTCTTTCCCTTCTTTGTGGATCCCCTTTTTTTGTCTTTGGAATACCCGGCAGTCACGGCATTGCGCCTATTGCCGAAGGTTCGCTTCAACCCGTTCTGCCCGTGCCCTTGAACCGGTGAGTGCCATCCGTCTTTCTTTTTCGCCGTCATATGCTGTAGTGAACGCTTGGGTTCAAGCCCCGGGACCACGTGCTCTGGCAGAGTTTCCCCTATGTAGCGTTCAATGCGGCAAAGCTCATTTGTTTCCCTGGACGACGCAAAAGAGATGGCAATACCTGAGGCACCGGCCCTGCCGGTGCGGCCTATCCGGTGGACGTAATCTTCAGCACATTTGGGCAGATCAAAATTAATGATGTGGCTGATACCGGCCACGTCAATACCCCGGGAGGCAACATCCGTTGCAACCAACAGCCTGATCTTTCCCCGCCGCATGTTGCTCATAGTACGATTTCTAGCACTCTGCTTCATGTCACCGTGCAGTGCTGAGGCGGCATAGCCCTGGGCGAAAAGTTCGCGGGCCAGGTTATCAGCGTCTTTTTTTGTAGCTGAAAAGATAATTGCCTTAGTCATTGCAGGGTCAGAGATGAGGTATTTCAGCATACGGCGCTTATGCTCAAGGTTATCAGCCACATGCAGGCGCTGTTCGATACATTCATGGGTCGTTTTTCTGGCTGCGATTTCAACACGCTCGGGATGTTTCAGGATTCGCCGCGCCAGTTTGGCAATGGTGTTGTTCAGTGTCGCCGCAAACAAAAGCGTCTGGCGTCCAGAAGGCGTACTGTCAACAATTTTTTCCACATCCTCGATAAATCCCATATCGAGCATGCGGTCGGCCTCATCCAGCACCAATAGTTCCAGACCCGAGAAATTGATCCGCCCGTGCTCCAGGTGATCAAGTAGTCGCCCAGGGGTTGCGATGACCAGATCGGGGGACTTCCTCAATAGCCTGATTTGCTCGGGGTAGGGCATGCCACCCACAATGCAAGTGCTTGTAACACATAGGTATTTGCCATAGACGCGAGCTGACTGCGTGATCTGCTCGGCTAACTCGCGGGTAGGCGTCAACACGAGCGCTCGCGGCCCGCGTTTTCGGCCCGGACAAGGAACGCTCAGGCGCTGCAGACCAGGCAGCATAAAGGCTGCGGTCTTGCCGGTGCCGGTCTGGGCAGAGGCTATCAGATCCAGCCCGGCCAGGACCTTCGGGATAGATTGGGCCTGAATGGGCGTCGGAGCGGTATAACCGCATTCGTTAAGGGCTTTAAGGATAGGAAAAGCCAACTCCAAATTTTTAAAAAACATAATACAATATTCTCCTTGCTATTTCCGGCTCTGAAACCGGTGGTTTCCCCAGTTGTAACCGTTTACGGGTTCAGAGGTTCAGGGTTAACCGAAAATCTGAACGGTGAACCCTGAACCTGGCAACGCCTACAGAAAGGTAACCCTGAACTGTCAACTCTGAACGTGTGAACGCCAACCATAGTTGGGGGTTAGGTTGCAAGCCGCAGGGCGAACATATGTCCTGGTTTTGATCTACGGCAGCAGCACTTATAAGACCGGCAAAAACACATATCGTCGTCGCCAACCTGTGGTGCCACTGCAATTTCAGGGGATTGCGGATAGCAAATGGGGGGTCAGTGATCGATGAAAACTCAATGGCAGGATGTGTCAAAAAGTGTATCCAGGAAAATCCAGCCATGGCGTTAAGCAGTCAATCACCATTATAAGACCTTTATAGAAGATGGCAACATGTTTTTTGTAGTGCCGAACCTTCGATGTGTTCCAGCTCTATAGATTCTAAGATAATGTTTTTGGCTCAAACGGGAGTATATCCTTTGTTGGAACTCCCTCAAAACTAACCTGCCGATACTAGCCGTTTACATAAGCTAAGATCTATCATTTATGTTAAGTTTTTGTAATACACTCGGTTGCAAGAGATGAACAGATACTGGATGCTGGTTCCTGGATGCTGGTTAAAACAAGGGATTTCTTTTTTTGTCTATCCAGTATCTGTTTGCATTAGAGAACGAACTCACATTTCCTGAGAAAATCAATAACCCCAAAATCTTTTTCTTTAGCACCAAACCCTAAAGCCACTGCACCGAGGTTCTACTCTACTAACTATTCGTCTTTTATAAAGGGGTCACTGACTTTCAGGAATCTGCCTGTTCCATTGCTCACTGTCTTGGTCCAAGCATCCAGCCGAGACATATGGCAGTAGACTCTCTGTCCCGATCTGAAGTACGGCAGACCGTCGAGTTTAGCCAACCTCAAAGTATCCGAGACGTCCAGTCCGACGTATTCTGCAATTTCTCCCCAACCTTTGAGAAGGTCTGCGCTCTGCATCACCTTCCTCCATTCAATAGGTTCTTTCCTGCCTTCCCAATATGATTTCCAGTGCCCTCTGCAACTGGTCCTCATTATTGCAGTCAGACTAACTTGGAACCATTTTAACCCCATCGGGGGTGTAACAACTGACGGTGTCAGAGTACCAAGAAAAAATCAAGTGAAAAAACCAGCTTTTTTTGAGACAACACTACCCTGTACCGGTCGAGTCCAGTTTTTTTTGAGCATTATGCAAATCGGACTCAACGATCACAGTCTTGGGCGCTCGAGGTTTAGCATAGCCGCTGGCGAACCCTGCCCACAGGGAGAGGTGGGGGGGACATCCTAGGTGGACATAGGGGACGCAATAGGACGACATAGGGGACGGGTATTGATTTATTGACATAGATTATCCCATCACCTTGAGTTGCTTTTCTTGTAAGCGTTCAAAGGTTCAGGGTTAGGGAAAAGACTGAAACTGGATACCAGAAATCCTCGTAAAAAATGCGGGTTTTGCCACATCATTGCCAAGTGCCATGTTCCAGATTTGCGGGGATGTGGAAGCGGTCGGTTTTCCCCTACAAAACGTTTACAAAATGGCGTATGAAGATGAGAATACAACCTTTGAACCCCTGAACGGTTACATAAAATAAATTTACATTTTTTGGTGTTGAGGCGCCCGCATGGCAAGACGCGAGAAGGGCGAATAGCAGGGGCTATTTAACCGACGAGCAACGCAGCCATGCGGGATGGATCGACGCATGAAAGTGTGAAGTTATT
>JAUVJO010000301.1 GCA_030592345.1 Deltaproteobacteria bacterium | reverse complement strand
TTTTTGTATATTGCCTGCTCGGGCGGAGATTTTTTTCCCGGCCCTTAATAGAAATGCCAAATCTGCGTAATTCTGTTATGACCTATCTCAATCCTTCGATTCAAAATGGTTCTTTCAATGATTGCCGAGGCGCTAAAATCTTTAGTTGAGTCATGAATACTTCAGAAATTGTAGCACGGATGTGCAGTAAGGAACTGAGTACTGCTGATATCAATGCCATATGCAAGGCTCGTGGTTTTTCACCCAACGAGGCAAAGAATCGCAAGTTTTTGGAAAACTTTATCCTCTCAGACCAGGGTGTTGCCAAAGCCATGGATACGCTGACCCAAAAGGAGATTATTGTCCTGCATGCGCTTAAGCAGAAATCTCGGGCAGTTGATGTTGCCTTTTTTGATTGCATTTATGGTCCCCCTAATAGAAAATTTTTGTGGAGTACTACGTTTACAAAGAAGTATAAAGATGTCTTCAGACAGGTAAAGCAGTCTCTCATTCGCCGTGGTGTATTGCTTTTTGCTGAAGATACCGTGGCTTGGGGAAAAAACACAAAATTGGAGAGGTTGATCTTTCTTTTCCCTGCCGAATTTCAGAAATTTCTCGCTTTTCCCCTTGAGCCGATCAGAGACATCTTAGGTCCTGGGAATTCGAACGAATCGGTCCTGAGGAAAAAGCTGCTGGAAATAACCGGTGGTGGTGGCAACCTTCCAGTAATAGATGGAGAAGAATTCAGGCTGAACCTAACGGACAAAGAGCTATGCATGGGCAAAAAGGCATTCAAGGCCGAGTACTTGCACAAGTGGCAAAAGGCCGGCTGGGCCGGTGCCCTGGCAAAGCAGAAGGCCGATAAGTTGCGGGCTGAACGGTTTTGTCTTGCTGACGCTGTGAGCTATGCGCTTTCGCTGCTCAGGCCCGATGAGTGGCTTGCGGCCGGGCAACTGGGACCGGTCCTGAAGATCTTTTGTCATGGCCTCCATCTCGATGATGTACATCAGTATCCACGCGAGATCTGCCATGCAGGCTGGATGTGGGGATGTCTGTCAAAAAAGGTGGTCAATAATCAAACTTGCTATCGCATGGCAGAGGATTACCCGGAGACCGGCAGAGACCTGCCCTTCACCCGCTATTTGCGACCCGGCAAGAAGCAAGGCCTCATAGTAGACCTGACCACCATTCCCTACAAGGACTTGGAAGCTCTGGCCGGGATATCAGATTTCAAGGTCATTGGTTCTCAACTGACCGCTGCCCCCAACATGGTGAGACTCGGGCGAATCTTCAACAGCATTTGTCAAGGACCTTTGACGATCTGGCTTAGGGACAATGCGCCCTGCTTTGGGGATGCGATTAAAAAAGCAAAAGCGCGGTGGGGTAAACAGATAATTCATCAAGACCTTCTCGTGGCCAAGGTGAGAGACCTGAGCCTGAAAGTAGCGATTGAAAAATCATTTTCCGATCCCACGAAGCTTGTCTTTTTGCCTAACGACTTTATTGCCTTTCCCAGAGGGCTCCTTGGCGAAATAGAGAGACTGGTGACAAAATCAGGATTCGTGGTGAAGTCTATACCATGAAGTTGGCGCGCATAGATGTGAACGATCCGGACGTATTTACCAACCCGTGCGATCTTCGGAAAGACCTGCATGTCTTTGTGGACTATGTTGCAAATCGAGATGTCAAGCGCTCAACCAGAGGCAATAACCTGCCAAAAGTGGATGCAAGAAGATTGGCCAAGCTGATAACAGATCCCAATGCGGTGGAACAGGTAGAAGCGAATGCCCGGGGGACTTGGCTCGGCTATATCGATTGGCTGGCCCTAAAACTCGGCTTTGTTAATTACGATACAAAGGGAAGGTATCTCGGCTATTCCAGCAGAGAACCATCCTATCCTGACAACTACATCGAATATCAGGAAAAGAAATACAACCGTTTCATGGCCCTGTCGCTTCGAGACCAGGAACAATTGATCCTGAATACCCTGATTGAACATTACAGTTACAGCGAAAACGAGTTGCTTCAAACCGGGGTCCAAGGATGCCTCAATACATTTGACTCGTGGGGATGTGCGACCCGCATACTCCCCCTCCTTGATTTTGCCAAGAGCAGAAGGCTTTTATTAGACATCCTGAAGGGATGTGAAAGCAACGTCTGGTATAGCGTCGTATCGCTGGTTCAATACCTGAAATCCGAGCATCCATGGTTTCTTATCCCTGAGAAGCCGCGCTATAAGCATCCGTCTGACAAGCATGACGGGCGATATGGTAATTTTCGTGAAGGCAAGAGGTATTCTGATGATTATAAAACCATATCAGTCAAGGACCCAAATGCCTTTGAAAAAGTGGAAGGCCGCTATGTGGAACGTTTCCTGGAAGGTATCCCTCTAACCCTGGGTTATCTCAGCGTGGCATATGACCGGAGTGAAGACGAAAAGATCTATCCTTCAATGAACAAACTCAAGGGTTTCAAGTTAAACCAAGGCTTTTTGCGTTTCATGCACAAAGACATCATTTCCCCCAAGGTAACGGTCCAGCCCAATTTTGAAATTCACGTGGAATCACCTTTTTATCCAGCCGGCATATTGGCCGAACTTACCCCACTGGCCGACGTTGTCTCTGCCGACACGGTCTCTATTTTGAAGTTAAAGAAAAAAAAGGTGGCAGCACAATTGGCCCGGGATGAATCACTGGACGTAACAGATCTCCTTAAGGATATCTCAGGCAAAAACCTGCCTCAAAACGTGTTGGCCGAACTTGAGGAATGGGCAGGACATTCACAGGTATTCACCCTGTATGATGGGTTTGCCTTGCTGGAAGGGGACAAGGACTTGGTGCTTGCAAAGGGCTTCATTGTTGAAAATATCACTCCTTTTCTTCGAATTGTGCATTCCCCTAAAGTGCTCTTTTCCAAACTCGAGGAGCAAGAGCTTGTTCCCATGCTTGTCAAACACACGGAAAAATCTCTCAAGCCTTTACCTGATAAGGCCCGAACCGTATTTGCAATGATAACCAAGGCAAGGCCCGAACGGAAAAGAAAAAAAACATTTACCCTGAGACGCAAGATCAGTATTACCTTATATTTTCCCGCCAAATCCCTGTTTGAGAAATGCCGGAAGGCATTGATTCGGCAGAGGGTCCCTGTTGAAGTAGAGCCGTCAGCAAACACGATTACCTATCTGAGGCAACACAAGGCCCTGGTAGCAAGTACGCTCAAGGCACTTGGAAAAGACTATGTCATTCGTATTGAGGATATTGATTCATGATTGACCCCGGGCCTCTCATTGTTCAAAGTGATCACACCCTTATGCTTGAAGTGGCACATCCAAAATATGCCGGGTGCCGGGATTTCCTGGCGTCCTTTACTGAACTGGTCAAATCGCCCGAGTTCATACACACCTACAAAGTCACTCCTTTGTCCTTGTGGAATGCCGCGGCCCTTGAAGTGCCTCTGGCCGACATCATCAGCGGTCTGGATCACTTCTCCCGTTATGAGCCCCCTTCAGGCGTTCTTTTAGATATCAGGGAATGGTATGGGGCATATGGCAAGCTTATCCTGGAAAAGGATTCCGGGACACGTTTGAGGTTAAGGATCACAGATCCGGTAATCCTTGAAAGGATATGCCATGATGATGAGCTGAAACGATTCCGGCTCTCGAAGACCGAAGATGGATTTTTCATTGAATCCGGCGAGCGCGGCAATCTGAAACAGGCCATGGTCAACGCCGGCTATCCGGTCAAAGATCTATGCGGGTATGTGCGCGGGGCGCCGATTGACATGGCCTTGCGCCGGACTGATAATGACGGCTATTCCTTTGCCCTGCATGATTACCAGATAGATGCAGTGGATGCCTTTTACCAGTCCGGACGCTCTTCCGGCGGCAGCGGCATAGTTGTCCTTGCATGCGGGTCGGGCAAGACTGTCATCGGGTTGGGGATTATGAGCAAAATAGCCAACTATACCTTGATTATTACTACCAATAACGTATCAGTCCACCAATGGAAAAACGAACTGATGGCCAAGACAACAGTCGCCTCTGAAGAAATTGGCGAGTTTACCGGTCTTACCAAGACTATCAGGCCAATCACGATCACGACCTACCAGATGTTGACCTTTCGCCGCTCCAAAGAAGAGCCGTTTGCCAATCTGGATATTTTCACAGAACATAACTGGGGACTCATTATCTATGATGAAGTTCATCTTCTGCCCGCACCGGTCTTTCGAGCTACAACTGCGATTCAGGCCAAACGGCGTCTGGGACTTACCGCCACACTGGTGAGAGAAGACGGCAAGGAGGGGGATGTCTTTGCTCTCATTGGTCCCAAGAGATATGATGTACCCTGGAAAACTTTGGAGAGCCGGGGTTTTATCGCCGAAGCCATATGCACGGAGTACAGAATTCCTTTGCC
>JAUVJO010000116.1 GCA_030592345.1 Deltaproteobacteria bacterium | reverse complement strand
CTGGATACTGGGTTAACAATTAGCAATTATTCAATTTATCCAGCATCAAGTGGCCAGTATCTAGTATCTGTCAATTACTGCTGAGCAAGTTCCAAGAAGAGATATACTCCCGTTTGGGCCAAAAACATTATCTTAGAATCCATTGCAGCTATGACTCACTATCGGAAGCAGGTTCATGAGTTGCTTCAGTACTTGACTTGGAGATAATTTCCGGTCCGAGTAAAACGGCCATCCAGCGTGTGTCATCTCTGCTGTCCAGTGCCATCTTTGCGGTTATTGTTAAAGGTACGGACAACAGCATGCCGACCGGACCCAAGACCCATCCCCAAAACAGAAGAGAAAGAAACACTACCAGTGTAGAAAGACCCAGGCCACGGCCCATGAAACGCGGCTCGATAACGCTACCTATCAATTGATTTATCACGACATAGCCTGCTGCGGTAACAGCAGCCTTCATAAAACCCAACTGGACAATTGCGACAAGCACTGCCGGCACTGCCGCGATAATCGAACCGATATTGGGAATATAGTTCAATGCAAACGCCAGAAGACCCCAAAGCAATGGATAATCAACACCAACGAAGACGAGCCAAATGGCGACCAGAGTACCATTAGCAAGACTGAACAATGTTTTTATAGCCATATAGTGCTTAACATTGCTGATGAAATCATCGAAATGAACCAGGGAGGACTCCGGGCCACCCAATACAGTGCGCAACTTCGCAGGAAAGCTTGATGCTTCCAGCAGAATAAAGACCACAGTCATCAGGATCAGAAAGCCGTTTGCAAGCACGTTGCCTAAGCCGTTAAGCAAAGTGGCAACAAGTTTCATGGCTGCCCCGGGGTTAAATATTTCCGTCACTGCAAGGCCGGAAACATTGACGCCAAACCTCTCAAGCCAGTCCATTACTAAAGTCATTTGTTGCATAAGTTCGGTCTCATAGACCGGAAGATCTCTCGAAAAATTTTCCACCGATGATCCAACCAGCCATGCCATCAATAATGCAATAATAAGAACTCCAAGGATTACTACCAGGATGGCAAGCCATGTGGGCAAGCCCTTGCGCTGCAACCAAAACAGCGGAGGTGCACTGATGATAGCGATAAATGCAGCCAAGAGGAACGGGACAAGAATGGCTTGAGCTGCACTAATGCCTGCTACCACGACGACAAAGGCCGCAATGGTTACCAGGATTTGAGACCCTTCTTTTTTGTGATCAATTCTATTCATAGTAACCGTTCACGGGTTCAGAGGTTCAAGGTTCAGGGTTACCTTTCTTTTGCTGACCTTGCTCGTAGGCTAGTCCCACCCCGGGCGGGAATGAAACCTCAAATGATTGCGCGGGTGCGTCCAGCATGATCATATACACATCCTGTAACTCAACGGTTCATTTTTTCGGTGAACCTGGAACCCTGAACCTCTGAACCTGTGAACGCCTACGGGCGTTTCAACCCGGAACCTTAAACGCTGAATCGTTCAACCAAAATATAAAAATATCATAAGCATAATAAAACCTCAAGCTCATTATTTCACCTTCGAGGGTAAGAGATAAGGTAACCGTTCACGGGTTCAAAGGTTCACCGTTCAGGGTTATCCTTCTTTCGTTAACCTTGCTCGTAGGCTAGCGTTAGCAAGTACTTGATGAAACCACGAAGTAACGGTTTGGATTTTTTGTAAACCCTGAACCCTCCAACCTGTGAACGGTTACAACATTTCTAACGAAGATTTCGGGGATTCAATTTCAGTCTTTTCCCTAACTCCGAATCCCGCTTTCAGCGGGAAACCCTGAACCTGTGAACGCTTACGGATATTCTGCAATTCCGGCCCATGAAGAAAAACGGCAGGCGTTCAGGGTTGTTTTTTTTCATTTGAACCCGTGAACGGTTATGAAAAACGCAGGATGAACCATGCAAACTGTAAAGTTGATAGCCATACATAACAGCTCAGCGTCAAGTTAGTTGACAGGAATAAAAGACTGCACCCGGAGGGCGTGGCAAGGCTTTTGCCCCCAGAGGAGGTTATTAGTGGCGTATCCGTGGTTCATTAGTTCTCCGGAGTAATGGCACGCCTTTTGCGTAGCATTTTATCAGGTTATAGCCCATATGCGCTGATGAACAGAAGCCTTGCAATAAGGAGTGACGTTATCATGAAAAAAAGACCTAATCCTTTGGAAAAGTCGGGCGAAAGAAACCTCTATTGCCCTTACTATGAGGATTGCCTGGATCACGCTGTCGAACTCCACTGGCAGAATTGGAATTGTTCCAAATGTACTCATAGATCCAGGCAGCAACCGCTGAGCAGAATGGGAACTGTCCCTGACCCGGAGTTCTGCTATGAATTGCCTTCGAAAATCTACCGGGAAGTCGCGTGCAGATTCGGTTAATTGAAAAGCCAAGTAATAGCATATCGTATTGGGGCCTGTGGGGTGTCCCTTAGACTTTCAGCCAAAAAGGCTGGTCTGCGAAGTTATATTTTTCCGAGCCCTCAGATTTTGCCTCTCAAGCGCCATTCTTACCATTCTGAGGGTTTTCAGGAAGGTCTCAGGCGTAAATGGCTTGTCAATTTGTCCACTTAAACCGGAAACCATTGCTTCATTTCGAATATCATCATCACCGTATGCTGTCATAAGAACAGTTAAAAGCCCAGGGGTTATCTTCTTGGCTGATCGAACCAGTTCCAGGCCATTCATGCCAGGCATTTTCAGATCCGTCACGAGAAACTCAACCGGTTCACCTATCTTGGTTGAAAATTCGATTATATTAAGGGCCTCCTGACCGTCTTCTGCCTCAACGACCTCGTAATCGAAACTGGTCAGGCCTGCCTTGAGGGCATTAAGGGTACCCCGATCATCATCCACAATCAGAATCTTCACTATTGACCTCTCCTTTTTATTCCTTGAGCCTACACGCGATTCCAAAAACGTTTTCTTGGGGGGTACAGCTATAGGCTTTAAGATAATGATTTTGGGGTTATTGATTTTCTCAGGAAATGTAAGTTCGTTCTCTAATGCAAACAGATACTGGATGCTGGATACTGGATAGAAAAAAAGAAAATCCTTGTTTTAACCAGCATCCAGGAACCAGCATCCAGTATCTGTTCATCTCTTTTGGGCCAAAAACATTATCTAAGAATCTATAGCTCCAGCATCAATCATGCCAACAGGCTGCACGGCAGAACTTAGGGGCTTCGCCCCAATTGGAATACTGGAATATTGGGTTCAAAAGGTGTTCGTTCTTATTTCTGTTTTCGGCATTATTCCAGTATCCCAGCATTCCAGTATCCCAGCATCCCAGCATCCCAGTATCCCAGCATCCCAGTTTGACTTTGCAACACAGCCAATAAATAGCTATAATTTCAATTGGTTGTGGAAATTCCGAGACGTTCAATTATTGAGCGTAGCTTTACCAGAACATGAGAAGAGGGGCCAGAGAAGAGGAAGTAGAGGAGCAATCAAATACGCAATAATGGCGTATTATATCAACGGTTCTTCGTGATTTGTAAATGATTTCAGCAGACTAACCTCTGTCCGCAAAGATGACGCCAGTGGCGTCAATTAGGCATATTGCAGTAATCCAACACGCAATGGGAGATCCACGACTCTTACACAGTCTTTTCGAGTCCCTTTAGCTTTCTTTGAAGGGTCCTTAATCCTATTCCGAGGATCCTGGCGGCACGGGTGCGATTTCCACCTGTCGCCTCCAGTACACTGCGTATATGTCGTGTTTCAACTTCGGACAGGCAAGGCAAGTCCTTTTCCTCAACACGCCCCCCTCCGGAAAGGGAAGCAAAGCCAGAGAACGAGGATGAGGATGAGGTCAAGACCTTTCCCTTTTCATGAAGCACAGCCGAGGCTATCATGCTTTCCAGCTCCCGCACGTTGCCGGGGAAGGGATATTCCAACAAACGTTCAACCAAATCAGGTGCAAGGGAATCAATTTCTTTTCGGTTTTTCTCCGCGTGGTTCCTCAAAAAATGGTATGCCAAGGCAGTAATATCATCTTTCCTCTTCCTGAGCGGCGGTATGTTGATATGATAGGTATTGAGCCGGTAAAAGAGGTCACGCCTAAAGCGCCTCTCTCTTATCTCCTCATCGATATCCCGGTTGGTTGCTGCAACAAATCGTACATTGATATTTCTAATCCGAGTACTCCCGAGACGGTAGAGTTCCTTTTCCTGGATGACACGTAGCAGTTTGCCCTGGAGCGATGAGTCCAGCTCCGTTATCTCGTCTAAAAAAAGAGTGCCGTCTTGAGCGGCCTCAAAAAAACCCTTCTTTGCACCCACAGCACCGGTATATGCGCCTTTGGCATGGCCAAACAAATCATCCTCAAAAAGCGTCTTGCTAAAAGCGGCCATATTCACTGCCATAAACGGGCCTCTTGAACGACCACTCAAACAGTGGATGATTCTGGCCAGCATCTCCTTGCCAGTCCCTGACTCTCCGGTGATCACGAGGTTATAATCAGTAGGGGCAATGGTTTCAGCCTGATGAAATACCAAGGCCATCGCCTCATCTCGAGCCACCATATCACTGAAGCTCGACGGATGCTTCAACTCTGAAAACGAAGAACTCCTCTCAAAAAGGGAGAGCCCGTGTCGGAGGCTGTATTTTTCGAGAGCGCGATTGATGACGATGATCAGTTTCTCGCTTTGAAGCGGTTTGACCACGTAATCGTACGCTCCGTACTTCATGGCCTCCACGGCGGATGACACCTCGTCAACGGCTGTCACCACCACACACTCGACGGCAGGGAACTCCTCTTTCAACTGCTTGAGAACATCCATGCCTCCTACGTGGGGCATAATCAAATCCAGTAACACGAGATGGAAATCGTGCTTGGAGACCAAGTCCAAAACCCGACTGCTGTCAGAAAGAAGAGCAGGCTCGGGAATGCCCGCACTGACCAGCGTGGCTTTTATGCTCAAAAGGAGCCCCACATCGTCATCAACAACTAGCACAGGCGTGTTATTGTCTGGTATGGATTCCATCACCTTAGTCATCATCCACTAGCAAGACATTCGTTCACTGCCTTAATGAAGTCCCGGAGCTTGAAGGGCTTATGATATATATTAGAAAATCCCAATCCTACAATCTCTTTTAGCATTGGGTGGTCCGCAAATCCGGTTGTTATGATCACCTTCATGCCGGACAACTCAGGCTGTCTTTTTATCGTCCTGCATACTTCAAGGCCATCCATATGTGGCATCACAATATCAAGAACAAGCAAGTCCGGACGATACGTCCCGAGCTTGATGCAGGCTTCGATACCGTTAGCGGCCTCATCCACCAGATAACGACCCTCCACAGCAAGCCCTTGGACCAGGGTCTCCCGAATCGCGTTATCATCGTCCACCACCAGGATCTTGGCTGCTTTTTTTGTCAATGCTGAAGGAAAAGACACCTGAAAGGTCGTTCCTCTTTCCACCTGGCTTTTAAAAGAGATCTCTCCCCCGTGGGCCTCGACCAAATTGTAGGTTATGGAAAGACCAAGGCCTGTGCCACCTTCTGTTTGTCTATCTGTAACAAAGGGGTCAAAAATCTTATCGGAAATGGATGGATTGATACCGCGGCCATTGTCCGATACTGAAATAAATACCAACCCATCCCTGTTCTGAAATCCGGTGACAACATTGACCTCGCCATGATCGTGATCTATTGCTTGGATGGCATTTATGATAATGTTTAAAACAACTTGTTCAATACTCTGAAGATTGCCTTCTATCAAAGGGAGATCATCTCTGAGGTCAACATTCATCTTGACCCCTGCTTTCCTCAGGGTTGTTCCGGCCAGCCGCAAGGCATTTCCCACTGCCGTATTTACCTGTACAGGGCTCTTCTCGGTCACGCTCGATTGCCTGGCGAAGTCTGTCAGACCCCCCACAATCCTGGCCGCCCGGTTTGTGGCCATACGCATATCAGAGAGAAGCTGGCCCAGATTCTCTCTGATAAAATCATAGGTTAATCCACCGTATTTTCCGTTCGGCTCTTTGGCTGCGTGTCGTTCCAGGATTGGCCCAACGTCTTGCCAGATCTTTTGCAGTAAGGGGACATTGAACATGATCAGGTTGAGGGGGTTGTTGATCTCATGGGCCACACCGGCCACTAAGGTCCCCAGGAGTTCCATCTTCTGGGCCTGTTGGAGCTGTCTCTGGCTCCTTTGGAGCGCTTTATCCGCCCGCGTGCCCTCAATGGCATAGCGGATGGCACGTGAAAGCAGGTCTGTGTTCAGTTGCCCTTTGATGAGATAATCCCGGGCACCGTCCCGCATCGCGCTATCTGCCAGCTCTTCATCTTCAGTGCCGGTCAGAACAATAATCGGCACCCCAGGCGCTTGGGCGTGCATCCGTACAAACGTATCAAGCCCATAGCTGTCCGGCAACACAAGATCCAGCAGCAACACGTCGATGCCACCTTCTGCCAAACACTCCAGCCCTTGCGAGAAACGGCCTGCGGACTTTAAATCAAAGGTCACCCCCTTTGTATCAGTCAGCATGGCCTTTATCAGACGCACATCGTCAGGATTGTCATCAACGAGTAAAACTCGTACGATATCGGAATTCGGACCCCAAATTTTATCTTGAACATTCATTAGAGCAGACAAACACCCCCGTGTCCGACTGAAGCCGAAGAGCCATAACATTATGCCGAGACATAAACGCCTCGACCTACCCGTTTGATCTTGCCATCTCTACACGCCCTGGAGACAATGCTTCTGATTCTACCGTTATCAAAGCCTGTCCTTTCCTGCAATTTGGAGATATGAATACCCGTTTTGTGCTGCCTTATGATTTCAAAAACCATGGCGAACGATGCGAGCGTTGCATATTTGCCTGCACGAGATTTATTCGCGGCAGTTTTTTTCTTGCTTGCCTCAATCTTCTCCAGTCTGGCCGCCTTTTTGATAAGCTTTTCGGTCTCCTGAGTTAGTGCCCTAAGAGCCCCCACTATAGATGCCAGTACAGTCTTCAAATTCGCTGTTGTCGCCCGTTGCCCAACATCTTTTTTTACCAAAAACAGCAATAAATTCTCTTCTCTACATTCATTTGTAGTAAACCTGCCTGCGCAAGCCAGGCATTGCCGGCGACGTCTAATGGAAATTCCGTCTTTTGTCGGTCTTGAATCGATGACTTCAGTGGCGTCATTTCCGCAATAGGGACATTGCATAAACAGCTCCTTTCATAAACTTTTACCATTTTTTGCAGAATCGTCAATCAGAATTTTTAACCTTGTTCGACGTCCATCTTATAATCGGTATTGGATATTCGTCTTTTATTCGACGTTGGACGTTCGATGTTCGATGTTCGACGTTCATCTTTTAAAACAATTCCGTTATGCCCTTTTTACCCATGCAAAGATCTTCGCGGAATCTTTCATTACGCATCCCGCCTCAGAATAGAGCTTGTTCTTTTAATATCACGTGTGTTATGCAAAAGCATAACACAGAAATTTGGAAACTCATGATCATATATTCGTTGGTATTGACCTTTTAGCCTCAGTTGAGTCAAACGGTTACGGTTGCGTCCCGCTACAAGCGGGATTTCGGGATTCGTAGAGCGGTTACGGATAAATTCGAAAAGCCCATAAGGAGTTTTTACGATCCAGATGCTTGTCAAACCGCCTACAAGTCAACGCAACCGAGTGACGGTAAACGTACTGTTCTCAAGGCGCAAGCCGCAAACGAGCAGCGCAACCGAACAACCGATGACAGATGCAGGGGTGCATGACAAATTTTTTCAGTTTCCAAATTTCTGTAACAAACAAGAACTAAAGATTTTCTTTGGCTTATCGGATATTCATCAGAAACCAAGCAAGTTTTAGGACGTGATTATATGGATACAAAAATAGAAGCTATATATTATCCTGATCTAACAAACAACTGCGAATGTCCATTGTTTGTGGTTCCGGTTACAGCAGGTTTTCCGTCTCCTGCAGAAGATTACATAGAGGGGAAACTGGACCTGAATAAATACCTAATCACACATCCTGCTGCAACATTTTTTGTGAGGGTTACCGGGGAATCGATGATCGATGCCGGAATACATCCCGGAGATATATTGATTGTAGACCGTGCCTTGGAACCTGCTGACAAAAATGTCGTGATTGCTGTGATTAATGGAGAGTTCATGGTAAAAAGGATTCGCATGATAAAAAGCAAAATTTTCTTAATGCCTGAAAATAAAAATTTTAAGCCCCTGGAAATTGAAAACGAAATGACCTTTGAGGTCTGGGGTGTAGTGACAAATGTAATCCACCAGCTTTGACAATTCATATAGGCTTTAAGATAATGATTTTGGGAAGGCTAGAGGGAGGAAGGCGTACTCGTCGTACGTTGACGACCGACAAGGCATCCAAAATCTTTATCTTAAAGCTTATAGTTTATCAAATTAATGACCCTTATGCCCACTATTTTTGCACTTGTAGATTGTAATAATTTCTATGTCTCCTGTGAAAGAGTTTTTAACCCAAAACTTTGCGGAAAACCTGTAATAGTCCTTTCAAACAATGATGGGTGCGCTATTTCCAGGTCAAACGAAGCCAAGGCCCTTGGGATTAAAATGGGTGCCCCTGTATTTCAGATTCGTGACCTAATTAAAGCCAATGAAGTGCAAGTCTATTCGTCCAACTATACACTTTATGGCGATATGTCTCAGCGAGCAGCCCTTTCAAGGTAGTACTTCTTCAAGGTAACGCATTGAAAGTACAGTAATTATTTGAGCAAAGCCTTTAATGGTAATAGACGACAGCAATTTTGTCTTTTCTTAATCACTTTTGATCTGGG